>NZ_JBXKJL010000158.1:0-27696 GCF_056994735.1 Geomonas sp. | reverse complement strand
GACCCATTTCTCCTTCAGCGAATGTCCGAAGCGGACACGCTCGGAGGTGCGCCAGGCGATGCAGCGCACGGTGCTCACCATCCGCTCCGCCTTGCGCCGCCACCAGCAGAGCTTCCACTTCTTGCGGAAGTAGGCGCGGTTCTCGGCCTCGTAGGGCCTGCACCCCTTCCGCTTGCGGATGGAGTCCTGGGTGACGGAGCCGTAGTGGTGCATGAAGGAGCGGCCGGTGGTGCCAAGCCGGAAGCCGGCAATGCGCGCCCTGCGGAAGAAGTCGCTATCCTCGAACTGGCCGATGCGGAAGTTCTCGTCGAAGCCTCCGATGGCATCGAAGACGCGCCGGTGGACCATGAAGCAGACGCCGTGGGCCTCTCCCAGCCGGGCGACCCCGCCCATCACCGAGGTGTAGCGGGTGCCGTAATCGGCGATGTCGTAGTTGTACTCCCCCTCGCGTATGGCCGGGCTCACCACGTCGAGAGCGCGCTCCTCGGCGAAAGAGAGGAGCCCCGCGATCCATCCCGGAGCCACGATGGTGTCGTTGTTGAGGATGATGGTCCATTCGGCGCGGCTGGTCCTCACCCCCTGGTTCCAGGCCCCGGCGCAGCCGAGGTTCTCGGCGTTGCAGATCACCTCCACGTCGCTGCGGGTGCCGAGGTACTCGCCGGTGCCGTCGCTGGAGCCGTTGTCGATGGCGATGACGCGGACGCCGCCGGCGATGTCCCCGACGAGGCTGTCGAGGCAGATCTTGGTGAAGTGCAGCTGGTTGTAGAGGGGAATGACGATGGTGACCGGGCGGCCTGGCGCCGCCGAAGCGTCTGGGGTCGGAGAGGGCGCAGCCGTGGAAGCTGTGGAGGTCATATGGGTTCCTTCGGATCCCGCACCGAGGCCATCGCTTCGGCCGGGAGCAGTATCTGGGTGATCTTTTCGAAGACGAGGTCGGGAGTTATCCCCACCATGCAGGCATGGAACTCTTCATTGGTGCACTGGAGATGGGAACAGGTGGTCTTGCAGCTCAAGGAAGCGTCCTCGAAGACGTACTTCCTCGACGTCCATGGCCCCGCCAGGGCATCGGAATTCGGACCGTAGATCCCCACCACGAAGGTCTTGGTCGCAGCGATGTGGATGGGTCCGCTGTCGTTGCCGACAAAGAGGTCGCAGCTGGCAGAGAGTGCCGCGAACTCCTGGAGGTTCAGTTCGGAGGAGGCGAAGGCGGGAGTGCTCTTCATGGCGGAGACCACCTCGTCGAGGAGGGCGCGCTCCCCCGGGCCCGCCGCCAGAAAGACGCTGAACTGCCCGGACAGGAGGTCGCAGAGGCGGGCGAAATTGCCGCTACCCCACTGCCTCAGCGCCACCCTGGCTCCGGGATGCACCAGGACCATCTTCCGTGTCCCCTTCCCGGTAACTGCAGGGCACTTCAGCGCCAGGGAGTCGAAGGCGCTCCTGGGCGTGCTGTTGTGGATCTCCTGGTGGAAGACCCGCAGGCCGAGCCCGGAGAGGAATTCCAGGTTGATGGGAACCCAGTGGTGGCTGGTGATGGGGACCAGGTGATTGAGCAGGCGGTGGCGAGGACGCAACTTGGTGTGGAAACCCGCGCGGGTCCTGGCTCCGGAGAGGAAGGCGATGGCTGCGGCCTTGTCCGAATCGGTCAGCTCTATGGCGGCATCGGCCCTGACACTGCGCACCTCCCTCAGGAAGCGCAGAAAGGCCAGGGCTCCGGCCATCCCTCCCCCTTTTATCTCCCGGTGCGGATAGGTTATCACCCGGTCCACGTAGGAGTTCGTCAGGAAAATACCCTCGCTCCCCTCGTTGGCTACCACGGTGATCGATGCGGCCGGGACGTTCTCCTTGAGGTTCTCCAGGAAGGGGAGCGCCCAGATGCAGTCGCCTACGTAGCGAAGCTTTATGGCGAGGATGCGGCTGCTGCCGCGGAGCCTCGATCCGATCTCCCGCTTCATGGCTGCTGCCCCTGACGAGGCTCCCGGCTGGCGTGGAGTTCCCGGAGCTTGGCATATTTGAGGAAGGTGTTGAAGGCGGCCAGGACGGCGTAGATGCAACCGTCGACGCCATCGAGGAAACCTCTCTTGAAGATGAAGATCTTGAAGAAGGCGAGGATGCCGTGCCAGAACATGCCGAAGGAGCCGCAACTTTGGCCGGCGCGGAACTTCTCTTCCGCCTGCAGGCCCGAGTCGAAGTCCAGCTTCCTCACCCTCTGGGCCAGGGTCTCCCCGGTCCAATGGATCATGGGGTTTTTGAGCTTGAGCACCGGTTTGTCCGCGAACAGCATGGTGTCGAAGCCGTGTCCGGGGACCTCGTTGTAACGCCCCCCTCCCCTGCGCAGGAGCCGGCTGGTGTAGTTCGGGTATGAGCACTTCAGCCATTTGCCGAAGAAGTAGTTCTTGCGGGGGATCACGGCACCCGCGTAGCCGCTTTCCCCGGGGCTCCCGATCAGAACAAGGATCTCCTCCTTGAGTTCCCCGGTGACCCGCTCGTCCGCGTCCAGGAAGAGGACCCATTCGCCCGTGGTCAGGTCGAGGCCGAAGTTCCGCTGCGGCCCGACCATCCCCGGCCAGGCCCGCTGCACCACCTTGTCGGTATAGCGCGAGGCGATGGCGACGGTGGCATCTTCGCTGAAGGAATCGATGACCGCTATCTCGTCCGCCCAACTGACCGCCTCCAGACAGGCAGCTATGTTGGCTTCTTCATTCTTGGTTATCACTACCACTGAGAGCTTACTGGCCATGAGGCCCTCCCTTGAACAGCTTGACCACTCCCGCAAGGAGCGCCTCCGACTTGATGGTGGCGCGGCAATGGGCGTCCTTGTCGCAGCGGGTCCGGAAGCAACGGGTGCAATGAATCGGCGACTGCACCACCACATGCCGCTCCCCCCGGGGCCCGCTCTGCCGTCCATCCGTGGCCCGGTAAAAGGAGACGGTCGGCGTCCCCAGGGCCGCGGCCAGATGCACGGTGTCGTTGTCTGCGCCGATTACCAGATCGACCCTTTTCAGGAGCGCGGCAAGCCCCTTTACCGAGCGGCGTTCGATCACCCTGGCGCCCGGCACCGATTTCGCGACCTCGGTCACCAGGCCCTTCTCGGCCTCCCCGGCCCATGGGAGGAGGATGGTACTGTCGGAGAAGGAATCTGCCAGCTGCCTTCCCAATGCCACCCACCCCTGCTGCGTCCACAGCCTGGTCTGCTCGTCACCACCGCACTCCAGGAGAAAGACCAGCCCGTCGGAGAGGGTGGCCAGCAGGGCCTCGGCGGCGAGGTCGTCCTCGGGGAGGGTGATTACCGTGCAACCTAGCTCCATGTGCTGAAAAGCCTTGGGGAAAGGGACGCTCACCAGACGAAGGCATTTGTCAGTGAGGTGCGTGTCCTGGCGGCGTAACGGCACGCGGCGCATGGGGAAAAGTAGGTTGCCGCGCTGCGCGACATCCCTCCGCTCGAAGCCGATCCGGTCGTAGGCCCCGGCAAGGCGGCTGAGCAAACCGCTGTTGACCGTGCCGTCCAGGTCGAAAACAAACTTGTAATCTCCCTCTCCCAGCGTTTCCTTCAGGGCCGATATCTCGCGTACCGTTTCGAGCGCGTGGGGGAGGCTTCTCCAGCGGGTGCTGCCGACCGTGTGCAGATGGGCGAGGAGCGGATTGCCCTCCAGCACCTCCGCCAGGCTCTCCTCCACGACCCAGTCTATCTCGACCTCCGGCACCGCCTGGTGCAGGTAGTCGAGGACGGGGAGGGCATCGATGATCTCGCTCAAGGGCGATGTTTTGATTACCAGTACACGCATGGACATATCTTTTCGTACTGCGGGGGAAGTTCTTGCGACAGTGCAGACGCCGGGCCGGCGGCAGGGCTCCCTAAGGATGCGGCTCTTCAGGTAACGGCTAGACGGTCAGGGCTGCTTCACTTCCTCTGCCTCTTCCACGAGGAGGACTGGAATCCCCTCCCGGACGGGATAGCGCAGGGCACACCTGGGGCATAGGAGTGAAGTCTCCTCCTCCTGCAGCGCTCCCTTGCAGCGCGGACAGGCCAGGATCTGCAGCAGTTTCTCGTCGAGTTTCATAAGAAAGACCTCCGGTTCACTTCCACAGCTTCGCGATGGCAGCCTCGATGACTGCGGGGTCGGAAAATTCCAGATCCAGCGATACGGCGTAGCACTGCCCCAGCCTGTCGGCGACCGGGAGAAGCTTCACGGCGTCCTTTTCCGTGGTCAGCAGCACCGTGGACCTCGAGGCGTCCCGCAGCCGCAGTATGGCGGCCACTTCCTCCTCGCCGTACGGAGTATGGTCGGGGAAGGCCAGGGTGGCGATCAGGCGAACGCCCTCCGACTCCAGGCCGTCGAAAAAAGAGCCCGGGTCCGCAATGCCCGAAAAGGCCATCACCCGCGCCGCCGGAGGAATGGCATCGAAGCCGCGCCCCTCGCCGCCCGAGAGGGGCACCAGCCCGGCTAGGCGGTGCCTGGAGCGGCAGGAAGGCTTCCCCGGCACCGGTTCCGGAACTTCTTCGCCGCTCCGGGTGAAGACCACCAGGTCCGCCCGGGCCGCCGCGCCCGGCGCCTCACGCAGGAAGCCGGCAGGGAGCGTCGCCCCGTTACTCAAGGGGCGGGCGGCATCGAGCAGGAGTATGTTCAGATCCCTCCGCACCCGCAGGTGCTGGAAGCCGTCGTCCAGGATGAAGACGTCGGGTTGCAGCTCCTTCATTGCCGTCATGGCCGCCTGGCGCCGATCGGCGCCGATGACCACCATCAAACCGGGTATCTTCCTCGCCAGGAGGTACGGCTCGTCTCCAGCCTCCTCCGGCGAAACGGCGATCGAATTGCCGTCAGAGACGATCCGCACAGCGCCCCGGGCAGAACCTCCGTATCCGCGGGAAAGGACCGCGACCCGCTTGCCCTGCCTGATCAGGTGACTGGCGATCCAGGCGACCATCGGGGTCTTCCCCGTTCCGCCCAGCGTGATGTTGCCGACGGAAACGACCGGCACCGGGAGGCGGTAGGAGCGGAAGATGCCGATCCGGTAGGCCGCGGCTCTCGCTTTCAGCAGGAGAGCGTAGACGACAGCCAGCACCTTTAGCAAGCGCCATAGGAGCCGGTCAGCCACTCTCTTGCGCTGCCCCGCCACCAGCTCGCGGAAATACCTTTCACCTTTCACTTTTCACCTTTCACGCCTTTACCTGTGACGGATATTCCAACATCGTAGGACTCGCGGCTGTTCGCGCCCGGAGGGCGCTCCTACGGGCAGGCCGGCGGGCAGAGCTTCGCAAGTAAGATCCCACCTTTCACCTTTCACCCTTCACCTTTCACCATTCACGTTTCACCACGCCGCACCGGCGGTAAAGACCATCAGCCGCCTCGATGACCTCGCCTGCGGTGACGGCAGTCATGCACCGGTGGTCGGTCGGGCACTCCCGCTTCATGCAGGGGGCGCACTCCGTCTCGTGCCGCACGATGACGCCTTTATCGAAAAAGGCGCTGGTGGTGCGGTGATCGGTCGATCCGAAGATCGCCACCAGCGGGACGTCGAAGGCCGCAGCGATGTGCATCGGGCCCGAATCGTTGGTGATGAAGAAATTGCAGCGCTTGATCAGCGCCATCAACCCGCGCACGGAAGTCGCGCCGGCGAGGTTCACGCATCCGGCGGGGAGAAGTTCCTCGATACGGGCGGCCATCTCGGTTTCGGCGGGGCCGCCGGTAATCACCACCCTTGCGCCCCAGCGCCGGGAGAGCTCGCGGGCAGTCTCTGCGAAGCGGTCGGGATACCAGCGCTTGGCCGACCCGAAGGTGGCGCCGGGATTTATCCCCAGGACGAAATCCCCGGGACCGATGCCGCCGGCAGCGAGACGCTCAGCTATGTCGCGATCCTCGTCGGCCGTGGTCTGCAGGCTCAGCACCGTAGGGCCCGAAGGTATCCCGAAGAACTTGAGCATGTCGAGGTAATTGAGAACCTGGTGTTCCGTGGTGTTCTGCAAACTCTTCGGCCAGCAATGGGTCAACAGCACTCCGCGTCCGTCGCTGTTCTTCCCCAGCCGCAACGGTATTCCCGCCAGCCAGGGAATCAGCGCTCCTTCGAAGGAGTTGGTGAAGATCACCGCGAGGTCAAAGCCCCCCTTCCTCAGCTGGGCGGCCAGCCGCAACCGCCCCGTCAAGCCGCGATGCAGGGCACGGTCGAAGGTGATCACCCGGTCCACAGAGTCGTGGGTCGCGAACATCTGCGACACCAGCGGGTTGGCCAGCACGGTGATCTCCGCCTCCGGGAAGTGCCTGCGGATGGCGCCGATGGCCGGGGTAATCATGACGGCGTCGCCCAGCCAGTTGACGGAGCGGATCAATATCTTGCGGACACGGCCGCGGTCGAGGCTTTTCACGCGGCTGCCCCCTTGGCTTCGGATATCGGCAGATAACGGGCCACGATCTCCATATGCCTCTTCGTTGCCCCGCCGTTTTCTTCCATCATCCTGAGGGCGTTACGGCTAAGCATCCGACGCTGCTCCCCATCTGAGAGAAGGCCCCGGAAGACCGCTGCGACCTCCTCGCGATTTGCCACCTGGATACCGGCGCCGCAGTGAAGCACCAGAGCCGATATCTCCTTGAAGTTGTTCATATGTGGGCCGAAGACACTCGGGACACCAAGCGAAGCCGGCTCCAGCAGATTGTGCCCCCCCGTCGGCACCAGGCTGCCACCGACGAAGACCAGGTCGGCGAGCGCGTACAGCTTCATCAGTTCCCCCACCGTGTCCACCAGGAGGACCTGGCCCGCGCCAAAGGCAGCGGCCGAACTGGGGAGCTCGGTGCGGCGACGGTACGACAGGCCTTTTCGCTCCAGAAGCTGCGCCACCTCGTTGGCCCGTTCGGGGTGACGAGGTACCAGTACCAGGAAGAGGTCGGGACGCTCGGGCAGGAGTTCCCGGTATGCGTCGAGCAGGATCTCCTCTTCCCCGGGGCGGGTACTTCCGGCGGTAACCACGGTGGCAGCGGCGGGGATTGCGTAGCTCTCCCTCAACGCCGTCTTCTCGCTCTCCGGGACTGTACGGAAGGGAATGTCCAGCTTCAGATTTCCCAGCGGCAGGGTGTCCTCAGCCTTTGCGCCTATGGCGACGATGCGATCCATGTCCAGTTGGCTCTGCATTCCCAGGGCCGAGAAGAGCTGCAGGGCCGGCCGGAACGCCCAGCTGAATTTGAGGTAGCGCCCGAAAGATCGGTCGGAAATGCGGCCGTTGGCCAGGACCACCGGGATGCCCCGGCGCGCCGCTTCACGGGTGAAGTTCGGCCAGACTTCCGTCTCCATGATCACGATCAGCTCAGGCTTCACGGTATCGAGCGCACGACGGACCGCGGGAAGGAAGTCGAAAGGGAAACAGATGGTGGCGTCTATGCCCGGCATGCGCCCTGCGATCTCGCGCCCGGTTGCGGTGCTGCTGGAGAGGAGGATGGCATGGTCGGGGTACCGCTCCCGCAGTGCGTCCAGCAGAGGCCGCGCGGCCAGCGTTTCGCCCACGGACACGGCGTGCACCCAGATCACCGGCCTCTTCCCGATCTTTTGCAGCTGCGCCTGCGGAATGGTCCCCAGGCGCTCGGAGAGAGCGGGAGGGCGCGAGCCGCGAAGCTTCTGGTAGAAATGAAACAGCGTCACCGGCAGGAGCAGCAAAGAGGTGACTAAGTTGTATGCGAGATAGAACATTGCAGTCGACCTACTTACTGTCCCCGTACGTGCTCCGCCACAGTTCAACCTTCTCCAGCACGTCCTTCACAGTAATGCGCGGCATCCGGTCCTGACGGTTCTCCATGGAGATCGGGTAGTCCTCGCCGGGTTCGCCATAGACGTCGATCATAAGGTCCCTGAACTTGCGGTACGGCCCGACGCGCTTGGGATTGGAGTAGCCGATGAGCGAAACGACGGGACGGTCGAGGGCGACACTTATGTGCAGCGGCCCGGTATCGGGAGAGATCACCAGGGCGGCCCCGTCGAAGATCCCGACCAGCCCGCGCAGGCCGCCATTGCCCAGGGCGCTGAGAGGCTTGTGGCTGGTCTTCTCCATGATGATCCGCTCGGCGTTAACCTCGCGCTCCGACTTTCCTCCGACCAGCACCGGCTGCAGCTCGAAGTCGGCCCAGAGCGCGTCGCAGACTTCTGCCCAGCGCTCGGGGAGCCAGTCTTTCTGCGCCTTGCTGGTGGCGACGACGATGGGCACCGCCGGGCGCTCCAACTGGGAGTAGAAGTTGCGCTGCCACTCGCGCTCCTGGTCGTTCCAGGGACCAAGCCCCCAGGTGACCGGGGTGGTCGGGGCCCCGATATAGTCGCAGAACTCGAGGTACTGGTCCTGCACGTGCTGCATGGCATGTTTCGGGATGCGGTGGGAGGTGAAGAGCCAGTTGAGATCGCGGGCACGGGCGAAGTCGAAGCCGAGCTTCACCGGCGACTTCACGAAGGAAAGGATGATATTGGCCTTGAAGTAGACCTGCAGGTCGATGGCGAGATCGAAGCGGCGGTCCCGCAACTGGTCGCGCACGTCCAGAAAACCGCGGGTTCCCTTGCTGCGGTCAAAGAGGATTATCTCATCCACCAGCGGGTGCCCTTTGACCAGCATGGCCGGACCGGGCTGGAGGATCCAGGTTATCTTGCAGGCGGGGTTGGCACTTTTGAGGGAGTGCAGCACCGGCAGAACGTGGACCGCGTCACCCACGGCACTCATCATGACAATACAGACGCGGTCTGTAGCAAATCGCATTACTTATTTCTCCAAAGCGAGGAAGCGAAGCTTGGCCAGCGCGTCCTCGTCAAAATCAAGTCCCCAGCGCTCCCGCCATTTGCGCGCGGAGCGGGCCAGCCGCTCGAAATTGAGCACGCCAACCCCACCTGCCCCGGGAAAGGTCACCCGGTCCACATCGAGGAGGTAGGCCTGCGGCGCGTCGGCCGTACCGGCTATGTAGATGTTCTTCAGATTGAGATCGGCATGCCATGCCCCGGCACTGCGCAAGAGCTGCAGCAATTCACCGACCGCCACAATGAGAGCATTCCGCGCGGCGCCATCCGCCTCTCTCCACACGGCGGGAAGGTCATCTCCGGCCGGGAGCCGCCGGGTCATGACATCGCTGCGGGCGAAGAAGCCGGCGACGGGATAGACCGCGCAGGCGATAACCTCCGGAGTCGGGACCCCCGCCGCGGCCAGCCGCAGTGCGGCCTCCAGCTCCAGCGGTGCCCGGGTCGGGAGGAGGAAGTGTTCGCCGGTCAAGAAGCGTAGCAGGCCGCCGTGCCGGTTGCGCCGAACCACCACCGGCGTCGATTTCCCGACGCCCCCCCCGGACGGGAGCTGGACACCGTAGCTGATTCCCCGCCCCCGCATGAGGTCGGGAGATCTTTGGGCGGAAGCCCACTGGTACAGGGTCCCCGATCGAAGGGCCTCACCGACCGCCTCCGCCGCCCAATCCCGCACCAGCGCGCGCTTCCCATCTACCGTGAGACTCAGGTAACCGTCAGGCGCCGCACCGGAGGTGGAAACTCCTCTTCTCAAACGCGCTCCCCCTTCGCCGTGGTGCTGCAGTGTCGGCTCGGGCACAAAGCGGATTAGCCGGAACTAACCTGCTGAAATTAAATGGGTAATGGTAAAAACCTAAAAGCGATTACTCTTATCACCCTAACTAATGCCCAGTCAAGGCTTTTCGGATTCGATAGAGTAACCGTGGGAAGAGAGGAGGGACGAGCGGCGAGGGTTGCTCAAGACGGTGACGGGCGAGGGTTTGGAGTAATCTATCTTCGATAAGCCTTGTCGTGCTGGACGTGCAACGCGACGAGGACTAGAGAAGGGCGTCGGCTGGATCTCATTCCTCACCAACCCACCTCTTTGCGATCTCTTCGGCCTCTTTCGCTGATGCTGCAGAGAGAGAGGGACGCGGATCAGCAAGTGAGGCTGCAACTGCTTCTTTTGTTTCCGTGGTCCAGGCCCATAGTTGGTGACGGGGGATTGGTTCAACTGGAACAAGGATGATGCACCCATCGTCCAGCACTTGCAAGTCGAGAGCATCCCCTGGCTTGATATTCAAAGTCGATGGTAACTTTATTCTCCTTCTCGCATCTGTCCGGACAAGCATGATTGACACCTCCAGAAGGAAGCATAGCAGCGCTGGCGTGCCCTGGGTGGGGAAATATAGCCCAAGGAGGGGAGAAGGTCAGCGGCGGTCACTCGGCCGGTTCAGCCGCAACGTCGACAGCGTCCTCCTTCGGCGCCAGCAGCGCTCCCCGGTCCAGCCCAAGCAGATAATAGAGCATCAGCCCCACCAGGTACACGCAGCCTCCGGCCCAGACGACATCGCTCGGGAAGTGGCCGCCCTGCACCGTGCGGGCGACTCCCATCAGGAGGCCGTAAGAGAGCCCACCCCCCAGCGCGAGGCCGGCCCACCTGCGCGACGACCTCCTCAGCACGAAGTAGGGCGCCATGAGGTAGAAGGCCGCCGAGGCGTGACCGGAGGGAAACGACATCCCCTTCCCCGCCTCGCCTCGCTCCCAGATCTGGTGGTAGCTGCGGTCTCCCCCAAAGATCTGCATCTGGCGGGGCCTGGGCCGTCCCCAATGCTCCTTCAGCACGCTGTTCACCAGGAGCCCCGGACCGAGGAGCATGAGGAGCACGAAGAAGAGGGCGCATTTGCGGTAGAGGTAGGCGCGGGCCGAAAAGAAGCTTCCGGCCAGGACCATCAGCGACGCTCCGGCAAGGACATAGGCGGGGAAGACGCCGTAGCGGTACAGGGACTTCCACGGGTTCAGCTCGGCGTAGATCCATCCCGGGCCCGCCGCATAAAAACGCCGCTCCAGGGATAGGTCGAACCCGGTGGCGGCGATCAATGTCGACAGGACGAGCAGGAGGATCAGGGGGAGGAGAAGGTCTTTGAGATAGGGACGGCTGGTCATGGCAGTTCTCACGCAGGTCCGGCAGATGGCGAGGCTGCTGCCGTTTGTTGGGGCTCCGGGGCCCGTTTCCATCTCTTGTGCACCCAGTACCATTGGGAAGGATGCTTGGCGATGTAATCCTCGAGATATCGGGCCAGTCCCGCGGCGTCCTCGACCGCGCAGAGCTCCGGGTCGCTGGCCTGGGACGGGATGAACTCGGGGTGAAAGGTTACGATCTGGCGGTCTCCTTCCCGGTGGATGAAAGCCGGGACCATGGGAGCCCCGCTCTTGCGGGCAATCAGCGCGGGGAGCCTGGTGGCCCAGGCCGGACGTCCCAGGAAATCGATCAGCACCCCCTCGTCAGGTTGCACGGCCTGGTCGATCAGCATCCCGACAATCTCCTGCCTCTTGAAGGCGGCGAACATGGCCCGCAGGGCGCCCGACTTGTAGATGACTCCGTTGCCGTACGACTTCCGGATCCGCTCGGTCACCGAATTCAGGTGTTTGTTGTCCAGCGGTCTGGCGACCACCGACAGTGCGTGAAAGCGCACCCCGAAGGAGAGGGCCAGGAGTTCCCAGTTGCCGCAGTGAGCGGTGATGAAGGCAAGCCCCTTCCCCTTGGACATGGCGGCCCGGTAATGCTCCAGCCCCCGGAACTCGACGGCCTCGATCATGCGCCGGCCGCGGCCGTGGTAGAGCTTGCAGACCTCGGCCACGCAGCGCCCCAGGTTCTCGAAGGTCTCCAGCGCCAGGGCCTCGGGGCTCTCCCCCTTCCAGCCCGGCTGCCGCTCGAGGTAGGGGATACTCCGGGCGATGTTGTCGATGGCGACCTGCCGCCTCTTCTCCAGAAGGAGATAGAACAGCCGCCCCAGCCAGCGCCCGAAGGAGAGTGCCATCTTGTCGGGGACCAGCGCCACGGCGAAGGAGACGGTAAGGAAAAGCGCAGTCTCCAGGTACCTGCGGAGCTGTTTTGAAGCGTTGGACATAATTACCTTAACTCGATGGGATTGAACCCATCCACCTCCTGCCCGTTGTCGGCCAGGACGGGAGATGATTTCTGGCTAGTTCTTGTACTGCATGCCGTGCAGCCGGCTGTAAAGCCCTTCGTTCTCCAGCAGCGCGTTGTGGCTCCCCGTCTCGGCCACGACACCCTTCTCGATGACCACGATCCGGTCGGCGTGGGTGATGGTGGAGAGCCGGTGGGCGATCACGAAGGTGGTCCTGTTCTTCATCAGGTTGTTCAAGGCGTTCTGCACCATCAGTTCGCTCTCGGTGTCGAGGGCGCTGGTGGCCTCGTCCAGGATCAGGATCGGGGCGTCCTTCAGGATGGCCCGGGCGATGCAGATCCGTTGGCGCTGCCCGCCGGAAAGCCGCACGCCGCGGTCTCCGATGTTGGTCTGGTACCCTTCCGGGAGTTCCAGCACGAATTCGTGGGCAAAGGCGGCCCTGGCCGCAGCCTCTACTTCGGCGTCAGTGGCGAGAGTTTTCCCGTAGCGGATGTTGTTCGCTATGGTGTCGTTGAAAAGGATGGTCTCCTGGTCGACCAGGGCCAGCTGGCTCAACAGGCTCTTCAGGGTCCGGCGCCGGATGTCCACGCCATCGATGAGAACGGCGCCCTGGGTCGGATCATAGAAGCGGGTGATCAGAGAGACCAGCGTGGTCTTGCCACCTCCCGAGGGACCTACCAGGGCGATGACCTCACCCCTCCTGGCCTGGAGGTTCACACCCTGCAGCACGTAGTCGTCGTCGTACTTGAAGTGCACGTCCCGGAACTCGACGTCTCCGCGAGCGCGCCCCAGATCCTGGGCATCGGGCGCGTCGACTATCTCCGGCTTCTCGTCTATGATCTCGAAAACCCGCTCAGCCGCGCCAATGGAGCGCTGCATGCTGTTGTAGGAGCTGATCAGCCTCTTGACCGGGGTGAAGACCAGCACCATGGCGGTTATGAATGAGAAGAACTCCGAGGCGCTGCGCTGCCCCGACATCACGTTGGACCCGCCGATCCAGATGACCGCGGCAATGCCGAAAGAGGTGATGAACTCCATGATCGGCGTGGAGAGCCCGGCGTACTTTATGTTCTTCCTGGCGAAGTAGTAGAACTCATAGTTGCTGCGCTTGAAGCGCTCCACCTCGCGGTCCTCCAGCCCGAAAGCCTTTATCACCTTGATGCCGGAGTAGGTCTCCTGCAGCACCGAGGCGAGGACCCCCATCTTCTCCTGCCCGTCCTTGGAGAGCCGCTTGATACGCTTGCCGATCTTCTGGGCCGGCAACACCGTGAGCGGGATCACCACAAAGGAGATCAGCGCGAGCTTCCAGTCGCGGTAGAAAATGACCCCCAGCAGGGAGATTGCCGAGATGCCGTCGCGGAAGAGGCCGGTGACGATATTGCCCACCCCCTCCTGCATCATCCCTACGTCGTTGAGCACCCGTGACATCAGCGTCCCCGTGCCGCGGCGGCTGAAGAAGCCGAGGCCCAGGTGCATGTTCTTGTCGTAGATCTCGTTGCGGACGTCCTGCACGGCGAGCTGCCCCGCAGTGCTGATGAAGTAGTCGTTGGTGTAGCGGCAAACGCCGCGCAGGGCGAAGAGGAAGATGATCCCGAAGGGCAGAAGGTAATAGATCTGCATATCCTTGCCGGAGAACATCTTTTTCAGCACCGGCTCCACCAGGTAGGCGAAAGCGCCGTCCATCCCCCCCACTCCCAGCGAGCCGAGGGCGGCGATGACTATGCGCCACCAGTAGGGCCTGCTGTAGCCGAGGAGCCTCTTGAAAATGTGTGTCCCTTTTTCCGTTACAGCTTCCATTACATCATCTCCATGGCGAGGCGGGCCACCCGGCCCAGCGCCCCACCGCTACCTAGCTTAACTTTTACCGACGCCAGCCCTTCCCGCATGCCGGCGGCATAGCCGGGGTCGTTCAGGATCGCCTCGATCTCCCCGGCGATGGCAACCGGTTCAGCCTCGTGCTGGATCAGTTCCTTGATCAGGCGTTTTTCCGCCACGATGTTGCAGATCCCGATGTGCGGGACGTTGATTACCCTCTTGCCTACCTGGTAGGTCAGCGGGGAGACCTTGTAGATGAGGACCGAAGGGACCCCCACCAGCGCGAGCTCCATGATGACCGTGCCGGAGACCGAGATCGCCGCGTCACAACCGGCCATCAGGTCGTGGTTCCTTCCCGAGATCACCGTTACCGGCACCTGCGCCTGCTCCAGATACGGCGCCAGGTCCTCGTGCCTGAGCGACGAGGCGAGCGGCAGCACGAACTGCAGCTCCGGGGAGCGCGACTTAAGGCGCCGGGCGGCCTCCAGGATGACCGGGAGGAGCCTCTTTATCACCGACTTGCGGCTCCCGGGGAAGAGTCCGACGGTCTTGCGGCTCGGGTCGAGCCCCAGCGAGGCAAGGGCCTCGTCCCTCTTGAGCTCGGGGCGCACCATGTCGACCAGCGGGTGCCCGACGAAGGTGACCGGGATCCCGGCGTTCTGGTAGAAGGGGACCTCGAAAGGAAAGAGCACCGCCATCATGTCGACCACGCGCCCTATGCCCTTGACCCGCCCGCTCCTCCAGGCCCAGACCTGGGGGCTGATGAAGTACAGCACCTTGACGCCGGCACGCTTGGCCACCTTGGCGAGTCTCAGGTTGAAGTCGGGGTAATCGATCAGGATCAGCAGCCTGGGCGGATCGGTGAGGAGCCTCTGCTTGAGGATGTTGAAGCCCTTCACGATCACCGGGAGGTGCCCCAGCACCTCGACCAGCCCCATGACCGCCATCACGTTGGCGTCGACCAGGGTCTCGACCCCGGCTTGGCGCATGCAGTCCCCCCCCATCCCGAAGAAGGAGGTCCCCGGCGAGAGCGCCCGCATCTCGGAGGCCAGCGTCGCCCCGTACATATCCCCGGAAGCCTCTCCGGCGACTATCATCACTGATTGGTTCTCTTCGGCCAACTGTTACCCCGGATTGAGAACAAAAGTCAGGCTAAAAAATTCTAACCATCGTTCCCTGAAAGCAGATTGAGGCCAAGGTTGAAAAGGAAACTATCCTTTCACCAACCTTAGCCTCAGTCCTTGCAGGCTCGCAGCCTGACGGTTTGATTTCACTGACGTGGGTTCTGCACTTGAATCCTGATCTTGATCCGTCTACCTGCAGATGCCCCGTTTGGACGACTCGATGGAGGAGATGAAGTGATCGACTGCGGGGGATGACGGAACCTCTGCCTTCATCCGCACGACCGCCTCGGAGAGTTTGAGGTCGGAGAACGCCAGGATCTTGTAGGCCTTCTTGAGGGCCGAGATGGTCTCGTCGGGGAAGCCGCGGCGCTTGAGACCGATCAGGTTCAGGCCGCGCAGCTTCAGGTCCCTTCCCTCGCCGGTGAGGATGGTGTAAGGGGGGATGTCGTTGGCCACCATGGCGCCGCCGCCGATCATCACGCTCTCTCCCACCGTGACGAACTGGTGGATGGCGCAAAGGCCGCCGAGGATGGCGTAATCCTCGACCTTGACGTGCCCGGCCAGGGTGGCGGAGTTGGCCATCACCACGTTGCTGCCGACGTGGCAGTCGTGGGCCACGTGGGAGTAGGCCATGAAGAGGTTGTTATCGCCGACGGTGGTCTCGCCGTCGCCGGTGACGGTCCCGAGGTGCAGGGTGGCGAACTCGCGGATGGTGTTGCCGTTGCCGATACGGAGGTAGGTCTCCTCCCCCTTGTACTTGAGATCCTGGGGTACCGCGCCGACGGAGGCCATGTGGAAGATGTTGTTGTTCTCGCCGATCTCGGTCCAGCCGTCGATTACAGCGTGGGGGCCGACCTTGGTCCCCTTGCCGATCTTGACGTTGGCCCCTATGACCGCGAACGGTCCAATCTCGGCGCCTTCAGCGATCTGGGCGCCGGGGTAAATGATTGCACTGCTGTGGATCATGCTCTATCTCCGCTAGCCTAACCGCTACCTGTCCGCCAGGGTAGCCTTGAGCTCCGCCTCGGTCACCAGGGTGTCGCCGACGAAGGTCTTGCCGGACACGCTCCAGATACCGCGTTTGTTAAAGATGGTCTCGATCTCGATCCTCAGCGTATCGCCGGGCTTGACCGGCTTGCGGAATCGAGCGTTGTCAATGGCCATGAAGTAGCTCACCTTGTCCGCTGCATCGTTACCGGACGAGAGGTACGCCATGATGGCTGCCACCTGCGCCATCGCCTCGATGATCAGCACCCCCGGCATGACCGGGTGCCCGGGGAAGTGTCCCTGGAAAAAGGGCTCGTTCATAGTCACGTTCTTGAGAGCCACGATCCGCTTTCCCGGTTCAACCTCCAGCACCTTATCCACCATCAGGAAGGGATAGCGGTGCGGCAGGATCTCCATAATCTGCACTATATCAAGCATGCCAACTCCTAGATTTAGTTTCGCCGCACGCAGTTACCGCGGCGCTATCAATACATTGGAAAACCGACTAAAGAGCCCCGTTCGGGAACGGGTAGCCCCCTGCCTTTTCTACTCCTGCCCTTTCTCCCCGGCCCCGCCCTGCAGGCTCGCGATCAGGCTCTCCAGTTCCGCCACCCTCTTCTCCAGCGAGCTCACGCCCTTCCTTATTTCAGGAAGCTTCGGCACCATACCGGATATCTTGAGCCATTCCCGGTGCGGCAGGACCGGAATCCCGCTCACGATCTGCCCGGCGGCAATGTTGTTGGGGACGCCGGACTTGGCGCCGATCATGACATTGTCACCGATCTTGATGTGCCCGGCCACCCCGACCTGGCCACCCATGGTCACGTGGTTCCCGACCTGGGTGGAGCCGGAGATGCCGACCTGCGACACGATCATGCAGTTCTCTCCGATCACGCAGTTGTGGCCGATCTGGACCAGGTTGTCGATCTTGGTGCCGCGCCGGATGCGGGTCACTTCGAGGGCCGCGCGATCGATGACGGTGTTGGAGCCGATCTCGACGTCATCCTCGATGACCACTATGCCGATCTGCGGGATCTTGTACCATTCGTTGCCGTCGGGAGCATAGCCGAAGCCGTCGCAGCCGATCACGGTGCCGTTATGGATGATGACGCGGTTCCCGATGCGGCACCTTTCCCTCACGCTGACGTTGGCATGGAGCGTAACGTCATCTCCCACCACCACACCCGGATAGAGGGCGACGCCGGGGTAGAGGGTAACGCGGTCCCCTATCACCACTCCGGGGCCAACGCTGGCGCCGGGGTAGATGGAAACGTCGGACCCTATCTTCGCACCCTCGGCCACGAAGGCGCCGGGCATGACGCCTGTCGGCGCTGCGGGTGCCGTGTAGAAAAGGGTCAGAAGTTTCGCGAAGGCCAGGTACGGATTGGGATGGAAGATGGCGTTCCGGCCGTGCGGATTCCCGCCTTCCGGGAGAAGGACGGCGGAGGCGCCGGTGGTGGCAACCTTGGCGGCGTACTTCGGATTGGCCAGGAAGGTGAGCTGCCCTTCGCGGGCATCGTCGAGGGTGGCGAGGCCATTGATCAAGATCTCGCCGTCTCCGGAGACGCTACCCCCGAGGTAGAGGGCAATTTCCTTTAGTGACTTCGCCATGTCTCACTTCTTCCTGAAGCTGTTGAACGCTTTCAGGACCTCTTCGGTCAGGTCAGCGGCGGGATCAAGATAAATCATGGTGTCGTTCTTGACGAAGATCGCGGTGTAGCCGTTCTTGCGCCCGAAATCCTGCGCCACCTTCACGATCTCGTCCACGATGCGGCCGGTGAACTCGTCGTTCTTGGCCTGCAGGTCTTCCTGGGCATCCTTCAGGAAACGCTGGTATTCCTTGAGACGCTGCTGGTAGTCCCGCTCCTTGGCACTGCGGGCGGACTCGGTGAGGACGATCCCCTGGCTTTCCAGCTCACCCTTGAGCTTCTTCAGCTCCGCTTCCTTGCTCCCCTTGTCGGCCTCATATTTCGCGGCCTTCTGGCTCAGCTGATCCTTGGCCTCCTTCCCGGCATCCGAGGTCAGCAGCACCTTCTGGACATCCACCGAGCCGATTTTCGAGCCGTCGGCGGCCAGGGCGGTGAGGGGGAGTGCCAGCAACAGGGTCAAAGCGATGATGAAACGTTTCATGACATGCTCCTTGTCGTACGTCTTGAGATTAGAAAATGGTTCCTATTGAGAATTCCAACCTGCCGCTGGACCGGTCGATGCCGGGTCGCGGGTTGATCGGGATACCGTATTCGAGTCTGAGCGGGCCTATCGGGGAGAACCAGCGTATGCCGGCGCCGTAGCTGGTCAGGAACTTGGAGAAGGTGTCGCCCAGGGTGTCCCTGGAGTTACCGGCATCAAAGAAGACCACGCCCTTGAGGCCGGCCTCCTTCAGCAGCGGGAAGGTATACTCCAGGTTGACCACGGCCTCGACGTCGCCCCCGAGGTAGACGAATCGGCGATTGGTGGGCCCGAAGCCGTTACCGTTCAAGCTGACTTCCTGGACCTCCCTGGTTTCGCAGACGGTCCGGGATGAGTAACCGCGGAGGGTGCTGATCCCGCCCAAGTAGAACTTCTCATCGATGGGAACCTCCTTCCCCCCGATCCCCTGGATGAATCCGAAGGTCCCCCGCAACGAGGCCACGGTCCCGAAGCCGACAGGGTGGAAATAGGCGTGTTCCGTGGTGTAGCGCGCATACCTGTTGGTTCCGCCCAGACCGGCGAATTCGATGGCGACCGAGTTGATCATCCCCGAGGACGGATCGATGCGATAGTCGGTGGCGTTCCTGGTCAGGCTCCCCTGGATGGCGCTGGTGGTGGAGAAGCGTTCCGGTGCGATTACAGTGCCGTTGTGGATGCTCTGCAACAGGGGCTGCGACTCGTCGAAGATCTCCTTCTCCTCGTACTTGTAGAGCCAGAAGGTGCTGACATTGTCGGAGAGGGGGTAGCCGGCCTTGATGTCACCGCCGGTGGCGCGCCTGGTGTAGTCGACGTACTGCCGCTCGTTGCGGTAGATGTCGCCGCCCAAGTTCCACTTGGAGTCCAGAAAGTACGGGTCGGTCAATCCCAGGTTGTAAGTCTTGGACTTGCTCCCGATGGCGACCGCGGCGGTGGCCTTGAGCCCCAGCCCCAGGAAGTTGGACTGCTGCACCGAGCCCTGACCTATGATGCCGTCGAGCGAACTGTATCCGGCGCCGACACTGAAGGTGCCGGTCGGCTTCTCCTTCACATCGACGTTCAGGTCCAGCTTGTCCGGGGCGCTCCCCTTCGCTGTGACCAGGTTGGCTTCTTCGAAATAGCCGGTGTTCATAAGGTTCTGCTTGCTGCGCTTCAACCCGCTGGAGCTGTAGAGGTCCCCCTCGTCCAGCCTCAGCTCGCGACGCACCACCTTGTCTCGCGTCTTGGTGTTACCGGCGATGTTGATCCGGTCGATGTGGACGATCTCTCCCTTCTCCAGCTCGAAGACGATGTCCAGGGTGCGCTGCTCGGCGTGGAGTATGGTCTGCGGGGAGACGTTTGCGAAGGCGTACCCCTTGTCGGCGTAGAAGTCGGTAAGGGTGAAGACATCGTTCCTGAGGTTGGTCCGGCTGAAAATCTCCCCGCCCTTCTCCTTGACCATCTTCATCAGTTCGTCGGAACCGACCAGGAGATCGCCCCTGAAGCCCAGCGTGCCGATCCGGTACTGTTCGCCCTCGGTGATCCCGATGGAGACCTTGAGGCCGCTCTTATCCGGCAGAAGCTCGACCTTCGGCTCCCCGACCTTGACGTTGATGTAGCCGTTGTTCATGTACAGGTCGGCGATCAGCGCGACGTCGTTCTTCAGCGCCTCTTCCTTATAGGTCCCCGCGCCGGTCAGCCAGGAGAACATCCACTCCTCGCCCGTGTCCATAACCTTTTTCAGTTTCTTGGCCTTGAAGGCACGGTTGCCCTCGAAGGCGATGGTCTGGATCAGGACCTTCTTCCCTTCCTTGATGCGGAAGATGACGTTGACCTCGGTTTCAGAGCGTTTGCTGATGCTACCGTCGACCTCGGCCAGGTAGTAGCCTTCATCGCTGTAGAGCTTCTTGACCTTCTTGATGCTCTTTTGCAGGTCCTTGTAGGAGTAGATGGTGTTGGGTTTGATCTCGATGGCCTCTCGCACCTTGTCGGTGCTGAGTTCCTTGGCCCCCTCGATCTTAACCTCCCTCACTACCGGTTTTTCCTGAACCACGTACTCGAGAACAGTTCCCGCAGGCCCCTTGTCAAGCTGTGCCTTGACGTCGCGGAAATATCCCAGTTTGAAGATGGCGCGGACGTCGGCATCGACCTTGTCCCGGTCCAGCTCTTCGCCGCTCCTGACCCGCACTGCCTGCATGATGGCGGCAGTCTCGATGCGGCGGTTCCCGCTGATCTTGACGGCGGAGATCCTGTTCTCGGCAGCCTTGTCGGTGGCAGCCCTCTCGGTGGCAGCCCTCTCGGCGGCAGCCCTCTCGTTGGCAGCCCTCTCGGTGGCAGCCTTGTCGGCAGCGCCCTTGTCGGCAGCGCCCTTGTCGGCGGGTGTCTTATTGGCAGCGACTTTGTCCGGGGTGGCCTTGTCCGCTGCAGCCTTATCGGTCGCGGCAAAGGAGGTCCCGGAAACGGCCAGGATCTGAACGGCGAGCATGGCTGAAATAGTTTTGCGCAGCAAGGTTCCCCCAAGGTTACTTATATTGCAATGAATTACAACAGGATCCGACGTCACCTCAACCACCGGCACTTCCAGAAATGCGGGCTAGGCCGTCTCCACGATGCTGCCGTCAATCAGGCGGACGGTGCGCTGCATCCCCGCGGCCAGGTGCTCGTTGTGAGTCACGATAACGAGGGAAATCCCGGTATTCTGCTGGATGGAGTAGAGCAGCGAGTGGATCTCCTCGCTGGTCTTCATGTCCAGGTTTCCCGTCGGCTCGTCAGCCAGCAACAGGCGCGGCGAGCGCACCAGCGCACGCGCGATTGCCACGCGCTGCTGTTCGCCGCCTGAAAGTTCCCCCGGCCTGTGGGTCACCCTGTGCGAGAGCCCGACGCTGTCGAGAAGCTCCAGCGCCCTCCCCTCGGCACGCGAACGCTTTTCGCCCCCGATGAGAAGGGGCATCATCACGTTCTCCATCGCCGAGAACTCCGACAGCAGGTGGTGGAACTGGAAGACGAACCCGATCGCGCGGTTGCGGAAGGAGGCGAGCGGCTGGTCCGAAAGGTTGAAAATTTCCTGCCCGTCGAAGAGGACCGTTCCCGACGTCGGGCGGTCGATGGTCCCCATCACGTGGAGGAGCGTACTCTTGCCGGCGCCGGAAGGACCGACCAGGGCAATGGTGTCGCCTGCTTCCACATCGAGATCGATGCCCTTCAGCACCTCGACCTTGGCGTGGCCGCTGCCGTATGACTTGTAGAGGTCCCTGACCTCGAGGAGGCTACTCATAGCGCAGCGCCTCCGCGGGAGCCATGCGCGATGCGGCCCAGGAAGGATAGAGCGTGGCCGCGAAGGAGATGAGCACGGCGGTCACGCTGATCAGCAGCACGTCGGACGGTATCACCCTCGACGGGAAGTGATCCAGGTAGTAGATATCCTTGCTGAAAAGTTCGAAGCCGGTGACCTTCTGAATGACGGAGACGATCGGCTCCAGATTCAGCGCCACCAGCAGGCCGCTCAGTACGCCGACGACGGTGCCGAAGACCCCGATGATCACGCCCTCGAAGACGAAGATGCGCATGATGCTCCTGCTGGTCGCACCCATTGACTTGAGTATGGCGATATCCCGGGTCTTCTCCATGACCACCATGAAGAGCGTGGAGGCGATGCCGAAGGCCGCCACCAGCACGATCAGGGTCAGGATCACGAACATGACGCTCTTCTCCGTCTTCAGGGCGAAGAGGATGTTCTTGTTCATCTGCATCCAGTCCCGCGCATGGTACGGGGGGCCGAGCTCGGTGTTCAGGGTCTGGGCCAGCTGCCCGGTCTTGTAGACGTCGCGCACCTTGAGCTGGATACCGGTTACCACGTCACCCATCCCCAGGAACTGCTGGGCTTCGGCCAGCGAGACATAGGCCAGGGTGGAGTCGTATTCGAACATGCCGGTGTTGAAGATCCCGGTGATCTTGAAGCGGCGCATCTTCGGCATCATCCCGAAGGGGGTTATATTGCCCATCGGGGAGATCACGTCCACCGTGTCGCCCAGGAAGAGCCCCAGGTTCTTGGCCAGTTCCTTGCCGACCACCAGCCCCGGCGTCTTGGCGGCGGTATCGTCCAGCGACTGGAGGTTCCCCTCCACAATGGACTTGTGAAGGTTGGTCACCTTGGCGTCGGTCTGCACGTCGATGCCGCGCAGCACCACCCCCGACACGTTCCTGCCGGAGGAGAGCATCACCTGGTTGTAGATGAAGGGCGTGGCTGCCACGACCCCGTCCATCCCCTCCACCTTCTTGAGGAGCTTCTGATAGTCGTTCACCGCGCCGGTCGAGTTGAGGATCACGATGTGCGCGTTGGTACCGAGGATCTTGTCCTTGAGGTCCTCCTCGAAACCGGTCATCACCGCCAGGACGATGATGAGCGCCATGACCCCGAGCGCCACTCCGGCGACGGAGATCAGGGTGATCAAGGAGATGAAGGTCGATTTGCGCTTCGCCTTCAGGTAGCGCAGCCCTATGAAGAGCTCGAAGGGCATTTACTTCGCCTCTTTGCGGAGCTGCGGGAAGAGGATGACGTCGCGGATCGACGGGGAGTCGGTCAGGAGCATGACCAGGCGGTCGATGCCGATCCCCTCGCCTGCTGTCGGCGGGAGGCCGTATTCCAGCGCGCGGATGTAGTCCTCGTCCATGTAGTGGGCCTCTTCGTCCCCCTTGTCCTTGGCGGCGACCTGGGCCAGGAAGCGTTCCTTCTGGTCGCGCGGGTCGTTGAGCTCCGAGAAGGCGTTGGCCATCTCGCGCCCGGCGCAGAAGAACTCGAAGCGGTCCACGATCTCGGGATCGTGGTCGTTCTTCCTGGAGAGGGGCGAGACCTCGGTCGGATAGGAGGTGATGAAGGTCGGCTGGATCAGTTTCGGTTCGGCGATTTCCTCGAAGATCTCGGTGACGAGCTTGCCGTAACCGACGTCCTCCGGGAGATCGAGGCCCAGCTTGGTGGCGTAGGCGTAGGCCAGGTCACGGTCCTCGAGGGACTTGGCATCGATCTCGCCGTAGTGGAGGATGGCCTCCTTGACGGTGAAGCGCTGCCAGGGGCGCTGGAAGCTGATCGGTGTTCCGCCGTAGCTGAAGTCGAGGGTTCCCAGGAGTTCCTGCGCCACGTGACAGAGGAGCTCCTCGGTGAAGTTCATCAGGTCCTCGAAGGTGGCGTAGGCCTGGTAAAACTCCATCATGGTGAACTCGGGGTTGTGCCGCACCGAGATCCCTTCGTTCCTGAAATTGCGGTTGATTTCGAAAACACGATCCAGGCCGCCTACCACCAGCCTCTTCAGGTAGAGCTCGGGGGCGATGCGGAGGAAGAGCTCCATATCAAGGGCGTTGTGATGGGTCACGAACGGCTTGGCCGTGGCGCCGCCGGGGATCGGCTGCATCATCGGGGTTTCCACCTCGAGGAAGTCGTGCCGGGTCATGAACTCGCGGATCAAGGAGACGACGCGGGAGCGCTTGAAGAAGACGTCCCTGACCTCGGGGCTGACGATCAGGTCGACGTAGCGCTGGCGGTAGCGGGTCTCGACGTCGGTAAGACCATGGAACTTCTCGGGAAGCGGCAGCAGCGACTTGGTCAGCAGTCGAATGGAGCTGACGGCGATGGAGAGCTCACCGGTCTTGGTACGGAAAGGGTGACCGGAGGCACCGACGATGTCGCCGATGTCGTAGTTCTCGAACTCGGAGAAGAGCTCCTCGCCCAGCTGGTCCTTTTTCAGGTAAAGCTGAACGCGGCCCTTACGGTCCTGCAACTGCACGAACGCGGCCTTGCCGAAGGAGCGGCGGGCCAGGATGCGGCCGGCCAGCACGAAAAGCTGGGGGTTTTCCTCGATCACTTCCTTGTCGCCGTAAGCGGCGCGGACATCCGCGGAGGTGTGCTCGGGCCTGAAATCGTTAGGGTACGGGTTTATCCCGGCTTCCCAAAGTGCGTCAACTTTACGTCTTCTCTGCAGCAGCAGTTCGCTCAACTCTTCCATATTGTCTGATTAACCTTTCTAGCGCCGTGGGCTGGGAAACAATCCGTCAAATTAGCCCAAGTAGGCGCGTCAAGTCAAGGGAAATGGAGGCTGCCAGCCCCCCGGCAGGGGCGTATTGGCCGCCCTAAAAAATCTGCGTGGGTGTCAGCAGAAAAGCGATCGAATTGCTGGGAACGGGCTGCCCCAGCTGTCCCCAGCCGTTGTCCCCCCATCCGTACCATTTCCCGCCGATTTTGGCGAAGGACTGGCTGCCGGAGGCGTAGACATCCTCTATCTCGCCGGGGATGGAATCGAGCACAGTGGCCTTCACGGGGGCGGGTATGAAGATGGAAGCCGCCCCGGTCCCCACCTGGCCCTTGTCATTCAAACCCCAGGCCCACACCTCATTCTTCCTGGTGTCCACATTCTGCACGATGGCCAGCACGTGCGCCTGGCCCGCCGATATCCTGACGACGGGGCTTAAGGCAGCGCCGTCGGCCTTCGTTATCAGGGCGGGGGTCTTCGCGTCAGGGACGTTAATGCGCGGGCCGAGCTGTCCGTAGGCGTTGTATCCCCAGCCCCACACCGTGCCGTCGAGGGCCGAGGAGTTGCGGCCCACCAGGGCAAGGCTGTAGCTTCCTGCCGCGGCGATATCGCTGATACCGATGCCGTCAGGCAACGCCTGGTCTGCAGGGACGATACCGAGGAACTGGTTGATCCGGTTGGGAAGTGCATCCACCGGCTGGGCCAGGTTGGTAACGGCAGGGCTCACTAGCCCCAACTGGCCTTGGTCGTTCAAACCCCAACTGTAGACTTTGCCGTCGGCGGTCAGCGCCAGAGAGTGGCTTCCGCCTGCCACCACCTTGCTTACGCCGGTCAGCGGCGTACCCGGGGCTGTCAGCACCTTTACCGGGGTAGAGGAATTGGCGAGCGTCCCGTCCCCCAACTGCCCGGAGGCGTTCCCTCCCCAGGCATACACATAACGCACGGGGGTGGGCTCCTCCTCCACGATTGCCACCGAGTGCTCCCACCCTGCGGCAACTCCACGGACCGGGCCCGCCACCGTTATGGGCTGCGGGCGGGGAGCGAATGCGCTTCCCCCGGCGGTCGGCAGTGCACCGCCGATGCCGAGCCTCCCCTGGAAATTCGAGCCCCAGGTCCAGATGGTGTTGCCTTTATAGGCCACGACATGATTGGCCCCGGCGGCAACCGCGTCGATCTCGGTCATCCCGGTCGCAGTTGGGACCTGGAGAAAGCCGGAACGGTGGTTGAGGGTGCCGTCTCCGAGTTGGCCGTAGCTGTTATATCCTGAAGTCCAGACGGTACTGTGGTTTCGGAAGGCGGTGAAGCTGAAGAAGATCTCTTCCGTGGTGGGGACGCTGTTCTTCGAGGAAGTGCCGCACCCCGACAGTAGGGCCACGGCCAGCAATGCTCCTGCCACAAAGAGGCGGGAAGGGAGTTTTGTCATCATTATGTGTAATCCTCTTAAGAAATATCAGCGGATTTAACTATACATAAGGGGGAATGTCAAGGAAGGACTCCCGGAATCGGCAGTTGACACGGCGCACTCCTTCCATGTAAGAATGAGACACTATTTCTTAATCCAGGAGGCGGCGAGACGGCATGGCTATCGAACCCAATAAAGTCATTTACTCCATGATCGGGGTAAGCAAGTTCTACGACAAGAAACCCGTTCTTAAAGATATCTATCTCTCCTACTTCTACGGCGCCAAGATCGGCGTTCTCGGTCTCAACGGTTCCGGCAAGAGCTCCCTGCTCAGGATCCTCTCCGGCGAGGACAAGGATTTCAACGGCAAGACCATCCTCTCCGCAGGATACACGGTCGGGATCCTGCACCAGGAGCCGAAGCTCGACGCGGGCAAGACGGTGCGCCAGTGCGTGGAGCAGGGTGTGCAGGAGACCGTTGACCTCATGAACGAGTTCAACGAGATCAACCTGCGCTTCGGGGAGGAGATGACCGACGCCGAGATGGAGAAACTGTGCGACCGCCAGGCAGCCGTGCAGGAGAAGCTCGATCACCTTGACGCCTGGGACCTCGACAGCCGGCTGGAGATGGCCATGGACGCGCTGCGCTGCCCTCCCGGTGACACCCCCGTCGACGTGCTCTCCGGCGGGGAGAAGCGTCGCGTCGCCCTCTGCCGTCTCCTGCTGCAAAAGCCCGACATCCTCCTTTTGGACGAGCCGACCAACCATCTGGACGCCGAGTCTGTGGCCTGGCTGGAGCAGCACCTGCAGCGCTACGCCGGCACCATCATCGCCGTGACCCACGACCGCTACTTCCTCGACAACGTTGCCGGATGGATCCTGGAGCTCGACCGCGGGCAGGGTATTCCCTGGCAGGGTAACTATTCTTCGTGGCTGGAGCAGAAGCAAAACCGCCTGGCCCAGGAGGAGAAGTCGGAAAGCGAGCGCCAGAAAACTCTCAAGCGCGAGCTGGAGTGGATCAGGATGTCTCCGAAAGGGCGGCATGCCAAGGGCAAGGCCCGCATTACCTCCTACGAGGACCTGCTCAACACCGAGAGCGAGAAACATGCGAAGGATCTCGAGATCTACATTCCGCCGGGGCCGCGCCTGGGCGGCGTCGTCGTCGAGGCCGAGAACGTCAACAAGGCATACGGCGACAACCTCCTGATGGACGGCATGTCCTTCAGGCTTCCGCCGGGCGGCATCGTCGGCGTCATCGGCCCCAACGGCGCCGGCAAGACCACCCTCTTCCGCATGATCACCGGCGAAGAGAAACCCGACTCCGGGAGCTTCAAGATCGGCGACACCGTGAAGCTAGCCTACGTCGACCAGAGCAGGGAGGCGCTCGACCCGAACCAGAGCATCTGGGAGGCCATCTCCGGTGGCCAGGAGCAGCTGCAGCTGGGGAAACAGCTGGTCAGTTCCCGCGCCTACGTGGCCCGCTTCAACTTCTCGGGAACGGACCAGCAGAAGAAAGTCGGCGCCCTGTCAGGGGGAGAGCGAAACCGCGTCCACCTGGCGAAGATGCTGAAGGACGGCGGCAACGTCGTACTCCTCGACGAACCGACCAATGACCTCGACGTCAACACCATGCGGGCGCTCGAGGAGGCTTTGGAGAATTTCGCCGGGTGCGCCGTGGTCATCTCCCATGACCGCTGGTTCCTGGACAGGATCGCCACCCACATCCTGGCCTTCGAAGGGGAAAGCAAGGTCGTCTGGTTCGAGGGCAACTACTCGGAGTACGAGGAGGACCGCCACGCCCGTCTGGGCACCGCAGCCGATCAGCCGCACCGGATCAGGTACCGGCAGTTGACCAGGGTGTAGCATTTCACCCACCGAGACGTAAAAAGCAAGAAAGGGGCGCCCTGTTGAGAGCGCCCCTTTCTTATATTGTTCGCTTAACCAGGAGCGTGCCCCCCTCGCCCCCCGGGCCTGCGCGCTGAAGCGCTCCGGTGCGCAAGCGGGAGAGCAACTGTGTGCGAGGGACGCAAGCCATGCGGTGCCGGCTCTCCCTTTCGTAGGAGCGCCCTTCCAGGCGCGAACCGCAGCAACGATGCCGTTCCCACGAAAGGCAATATCGAAGGAGTTACCCCTTCCTGCCGCATCCGTAAACCACCTCGTAGGTCGACGGTATCCCCTCGTCCCTTGCGAAGCTCTTCCGGTAGATCTCCATCATATCCAGCATCACCCTTCTCTCGGAAAGTCCCTTGGCGGCAACAGGGGTGGCGGTTCCGGCGCCGATCCGTTTCAGGGAACGGAGAAGCTCAGGAACGTCCGGATGAAATT
>NZ_JBXKJL010000157.1:0-2177 GCF_056994735.1 Geomonas sp. | reverse complement strand
GGGTGTATGAAAAAGTTGTAGGCAAACGAGAAGAAAAGGAGTATCCTCATCTGCAAACCCAACAAGACAGAGAAAGCAGAGAGGAGACCCCTACTGATGGAAACGAGCGACGGAGTGAAAATAGCGCTGAGGCAGGAGACAGAAGCACAAGTGCTCAAGCTGCTGAGGAACTTGCAGGAGGTGAAAAAAGGAGACCTGAAAGGACTGGAGCAGCAGGTGATGGAAACGGTCTTTGAACTGGGACGAGGCTGGATGGAAAGCTTCTTGAGTGATGCAGACCCCGAGGAAAGCACGACGGAGCAGCGTGTGGGAAGCTGTGGACACCGGCAGCAGTTGGTGGGGTACCGCCCCAAGCAGGTGTTCACACTGATGGGCAAGATCACGTTTCGGCGCGCCTACTACCAGTGTGTCCCCGCAGACGGGGAGCGAGCCAACGCGGGGGGAGCGGAGAGATGCACGCATGGAGAAGCCCCCGCTGATGGGCTGTGGGGAGTGCAAGGGCGACGCACGAGTGCGGGAGTGCAGCAAGCGGTGAGTTATCTGGGGGCGAGGCTTTCGCTGGAGGAAACAGCGGAGACCTTTTGCCGTCTGCTGCCGCTGGGCATGTCAGCACGTCAAGCGCTCAACCTGATGCACCCTGTCGGAGCAGCGCTCGCGCAACGGGAGGATGAACAGGTCAGCATCCTGTGGAAGGAGGCGGCCCAGGCACACGCCGTACCTGCTGCTGAGTCTCACAGTTCTGCTGAGTCGGAGACCAAGCAAGCCATCATTGAGCGTTTGTACATCGAACTGGATGGGATCCTGGCCCGGCTGCGCCGAGGGAGTGTGCCCCTGGAAGAGAAGGAACGCCAGCGACCCGGCGATGTCTACCGGGAAGTCAAAGTGGGAGCGGTCTTCCCGGCGAGCCGGGGGCCGGAACGCTCGGGGCTGGCGCCAGGCGTATTTGTGGATCAAGCAGGGAAGAAGCGCTCTGTCGCGCGTCGCTGCAAGGCCGAGGAGTTTGGCAAGCTGCTCTACCAACTGGCACTCAGCGGTGGGCTGCCGCAGGCCCGCCAACTGGTCGTCTTGGGAGATGGAGCCGTCTGGATTTGGCGTCTGGCAACCGAACACTTTCCGGGGGCCGTGCAAATTGTCGACATCTGGCATGCACGTGAGCATGTCTGGAAGGTGGCGCGGGCCGTCTTTGGCTCCCACACGCTTCAGACCAGCATCTGGGCCGAGCAGATGTGCAGCTTGCTCGTCCAGGGTCAGATTGAGGAACTGGCGGCTGAGATCGCCGGCCTCCCGCCGATCCCCCCAGAGCCGGGTGCCTCGCGCAGTGTGCCCGAAATCGAGCTGGACTACTTTATTTCCAATGCGGCTCGCATGCGCTACCCGGCCTTTCGGGCCCAGGGCATGCATGTGGGTAGTGGTATCGCCGAAGCGGCCTGTAAAACCGTGGTCAGCACCCGGGCGAAGCGGGCTGGCATGCGTTGGACGCCCCAAGGGCTCGATGCCGTTTTGGCCTTGCGTACCGCTGTGCTCAATGAGACCTACGACGATTTCTGGGAAGAGCAGCCACGCCTTGTTGCCTGATTACCTACAACTTTTTCATACACCCGCAGGCTGCCCCAGAGCTGCCTGAGCAGCAGGTCTTTCGACAGTATCTGCGTGAGTTGGCCTGTGATGGCTTGCGTGTGGCGTTGGAGGGAGTGATGCGCGAGGAACTGGACACGCTGATTGGAGTTGGTTGGGGCGAGAGCGGCCCTGACCGCAAGGGATATCGCAATGGCTTCTACACACGCGATCTGGACACCACCACTGGCCGGATCGAGGACTTGCAGGTTCCCCGGGATCGCGAAGGCCAGTTCCAACCCCAGGTCTTCGAGCGCTCTCGGAGCTCAGAGCCACAGGTCGCTCAAAGTCTTACCGAGATGTTTGTCGCTGGGGCGAGTTCGCGACATCCGTCGGAGGAGTGGCCGAAACTCTGACGGGAGTGGCTCGAAGTCGCCAGCGCCATCAGTCGGCTCAACCGCGAGTCTCGTGCAGCAATTCACCGCCTGGCGCGAACGTCCGTTGCAAGCACATTGGCGTGTTATGTATCTGGATGGGATCCATTTTAACGTGCGTCATGGGAATCAAACTGACTCGACCATCATTCTGACCGCTCTGGGTGTAGATCTGGCTGGAAACAAAGA
>NZ_JBXKJL010000156.1:0-11681 GCF_056994735.1 Geomonas sp. | reverse complement strand
TTCGAAGACTGTATGGCGATCATACAAGCAAAAGTCGGCAACGTTGTGGATTTTGCCATTGAAGGAGGAGTGCCAGGAGCTGTCGCTACTGACGATGACCCCAGCATCTTGGTCATCGAATTGGTCTGCTGTGATATCAATGATGAATTCGTCCAGTTGGAGCCATGCGTGACGACGACTATGGCGCTCCCCAAGCACATAGAAAGAACGGCCGCATTTGTTGACCTGAAGGTATTTTGCCAATAGAAGTGACGCGTCGCTGCAAGCGCCATGGGGGAAGTCATGAAATGTCACCAAAGAGCACGTTGACGGATTGCTCCTCAAGATTGCAAGACGGAATCGGGAAGCGAGCTGAAATAGAATTTCCTGGACTGGATCATTCATGGGCTAAGAGGAGCTCTTGAAACCGATGAATTTCGGAATCCCGAAATTGGGGCTTAACCTGCTGATTCTACATTATCTGAGCCAGCGCAACCTGGCGACTAGGCGTCTTCCGCGAGCTCACCCCGTCTTCCTGTCCAGGCTGCGGTACTGGATGGCCTCGGAAATGTGCTGCTCGGTTATACCCGGGCTCCCTTCCAAATCGGCGATGGTGCGGGCGACTTTGAGGATTCTGGTGTAGCTTCTGGCGGAGAGGCCGAGACGGTCGGTGACGACTTCGAGCATCCGGCTTCCGGCGGCATCGGGCTCGCAGAACTTGCGGATCATCCGGGCTGTCATCTGCGCGTTGCAGCGTACCTTCGTCCCCTTGAAGCGCTCTTTCTGCACCTCACGCGAGCGCGCCACGCGCGCCGCGATCTCCGCCGAGGTCTCGCTCTCGCCGCGGTCGGCAAGGTCGCGGTACTTCACCGCTGGCACTTCGATGTGGATGTCGATGCGGTCCAGGAGCGGACCTGAGATGCGGGAGCGGTAGCGCTGGATCATGAGGGGGGTGCAGGAACAGAGATGGACCGGATCGCCCTGGTATCCGCAGGGGCAGGGATTCATGGCGGCGACGAGCATGATGCGGGAAGGATAGGTGACGGAGGAAAGGGCACGGGAGATGGTGACCTTCCCGTCTTCCATCGGCTGGCGCAGGACTTCCAGGACGTGCTTCTTGAACTCGGGAAGCTCGTCCAGAAAGAGGACGCCATTGTGGGAGAGTGAGACTTCGCCGGGTTTCGGGGTGTTGCTGCCGCCGATGAGGCCGACGTCGGAAATGGTGTGGTGGGGGGAGCGGAAGGGGCGGGTGGAGATCAGCGCGTGGTCGCGCTCCAGGAGGCCCATGACGCTGTAAACCTTGGTGGTCTCGATCGCCTCCTCGAAGAGCATGGGGGGGAGGATGGAAGGGATGCGCCTCGCCAGCATGGTTTTCCCGGAGCCTGGCGGGCCGATCATCAGGAGATTGTGCGACCCGGCCGCGGCTACTTCCAATGCCCGCTTGGCGTGCTCCTGCCCCTTCACCTCGCTGAAGTCGTCGCCTGCTTCTCCCCCTTGGCTGAAGAGCTCCGCCACGTCAGCATCGTACGGAGTGATCGCCTTCGTGCCGTTCAGGAACCCGACCACCTGGGACAGCTCGGTGACCCCGATAACCTCGATCCCCTCGACGACTCCCGCTTCGCCGACGTTATCGGTAGGGATGATGATCCCTGCGAGACCCGCTTCCCGCGCCGCCACGGCAACCGAGAGGCACCCGCGTACCGGCTTCACGCCGCCGTCCAGCGACAGTTCCCCCAGCAGTACATAGCGCTGCAGCAACTCCGGCTTGACCACGGCGGTCGCCGCCAGGATGCCGATGGACATCGGCAGATCGAAAGACGCCCCCTCCTTCTTCACGTCGGCGGGGGCGAGATTGACCGTTATCTTTCTGTTGGGGAAGTCGTATCCGGAGTTCTTCAGCGCTGCCTTGACCCGGTCCTTGCTCTCCTTGACCGCGCCTTCCGGCAGGCCGACGGTCGCCAGCTGCGGCAGGCCCTGCGCTATATCGACCTCGACGTCGATGAGGATGGCGTCAATGCCTAGCAGCGCGCTGGAGAGGACCTTTGCGAGCATGAGAACTCCAGGATCAACCTTTCAGGTGGCGGGATCGGTGGGCTCTGCGACAAAGTAGTATCTTCGCTCGACTGGTGTTTCCTCGGGCTGATTCCAGCCCAAACCTGCTACTTCAGCAACTCCAGGTACCGCTCGGCATCGAGTGCCGCCATGCAGCCGGTGCCGGCGGAGGTGATGGCCTGCTTGTACATCCTGTCCTGCACGTCGCCCGCGGCGAAAACGCCGGGCACGCTGGTATTGGTGCAGTTCCCCTCGTTACCACCGCAGGTCCGGATATACCCCTCGTCCATTTCCAGCTGTCCCTGGAAGATGGCGGTGTTCGGCGTATGGCCGATGGCGATGAAGCAGCCGTGGACCGGGATGACCTTGTCCGAGCCGCTGGCATGGCGGATCCTGATGCCGGTGACGCCACCTTCATCTCCCAGCACTTCCTCGAGATTCTGGTTCCACTCGATGGTGACGTTGCCGTTCTGCGTCTTTTCGATCAGGCGGTCGACCATGATCTTCTCGGCCCGGAAGCGGTCCCTGCGGTGAACGATGGTGACGTGGCTGGCGATGTTGGCGAGATAGAGGGCCTCCTCGACTGCCGTGCTCCCGCCGCCGACGACGGCGACAGGCTTGTTGCGATAGAAAAAGCCGTCGCAGGTAGCACAGGCGGAGACCCCGCGCCCCTTGTAGTTCTGCTCGGAGGGGAGGCCGAGGTATTTTGCCGAGGCTCCCGTTGCTATTATGAGCGCGTCGCAGCTGTAGGTGCCGTTGTCGCCTTTGAGGACGAAGGGGGGCTTCATTGCCTGCGCCTCGCTTATGTGGTCGTAGATGATCTGGGTGCCGAAACGCTCGGCATGCTCATGCATCCGCTGCATCAGCTCGGGGCCCAGCACTCCTTCCGGGTCGCCCGGCCAGTTATCTACCTCCGTCGTGGTCATCAATTGCCCCCCTTGCTGCAGCCCGGTGATGAGGAGCGGGTTCAGGTTGGCCCGTGCTGCATAGACGGCAGCGGTGTATCCGGCAGGACCTGATCCGAGGATGATGAGACGGTGGTGAGTTGCTTCCATTTGGTGAGACCTCCAGCATGGTTTTCGCGGGAAGATATCAGTATATCCGCAAAATTGCAAGGCGGCAAACCGCGTAACTCATTGACCGAACTAGGCGCCTCTGCTAAGATCGAATCAACTTGGAATATAATGAAGCGGAGGGCAGTATGAAAAAGATTATCGTTTTGGCCTTATCCCTGGCTGTTTTGGGAGGGACTCAGGCAATGGCAAAGGACTTGGGATTCAAAGCTCCGATCACCCAAAGCGAGTTCAAAGACCTCTCCAGGGAGGCAGGCGCCGCCATCTCCTTCAAGAACACGGCGACGGCTGAACCCCTCGGCCTTACCGGATTCGATGCCGGGATCGAGGTCTCTGCCGTGGATATCAAAAGCGGAAACAACAACTACTGGGACAAGGCCTTCGCCGGGGACGCGCCGTCCTTCCTCTTCCTTCCCAAGCTGCGCGCCCGCAAGGGGCTCCCGCTTGGCATCAACGTGGGCGCCATGTACTCGTATGTTCCCGATTCGAACATAAAGCTTTACGGCTTCGAGGTGAGCAAGGCGATCCTGGAAGGTGGCGTTGCCACTCCGGCGCTCGGCATCCGCGCCACCTATTCGAGACTGGCCGGGGTCAAAGATCTTGACCTCCAGACCGCGGGTGTCGACGCATCCATCAGCAAGGGCATCCTGTTCCTCACTCCGTACGCCGGGGTGGGGGCTAACTGGATCAACAGCAAGCCGACCGGCAACCTCAAGACCATCACTGCCACTGCCGGTGCTGCTCTGAAAACCGAAGATATCTGGCAGCCACGCGGCTTCGCGGGCGTAAAGGTGTCACCTCTCCCATTCTTCGCCATCACCGGCGAGGTGGAGTACCAGGTGCGCCCGACGTACTCGCTGAAAGCGGCCGTCGGCTTCTAGGTACCAGGAAAAGGGGAGTGGACGACTCCCGCCGGGGTACATCATGCACGCCGAGACCCATCTGGACCAAAGCATAGCGGGACGTTTCAAGTACGCCATCTTTCTCACCGGGGCGACCCTGATCGCGGAACTGGCCGGGGGGCTCTGGACCAACTCCCTGGCCCTTTTATCCGACGCGGCCCACGTCTTCCTCGACCTCTTCGCGCTGCTCCTCTCCCTCGGCGCCATCAAGCTCGCCTCCTATCCTGCCAGCGACACGCGCACCTTCGGGTGGCACAGGATGGAGGTGTTCGCCTCCTTCATCAACGGCGCCACCGTCTTCTTGATCGCGGCCATCATCTGCTACGAGGCGATCGGCAGGATCACCAGTCCGGAAGAGGTGAAGAGCCTCCCGATGATGATCATCGCCGCGGTCGGCCTGGCCATGAACCTCTTCGCCGCCGGCGCCCTTCATGGGCACTCGCATGACGACCTCAATGTGCGCAGCGCCTTTCTCCACATGATCGGGGACGCAGCCGCATCCGTTGGCGTCATCGTAGGCGGTGTCATCATGTACTTCACCAACTGGTACCTCCTCGATGCCGTGATCTCCATAGGTATCGGCTTCGTCATTTTCTGGGGCTCCTGGCGGGTGGTGCGGGAGGCGGTCCATATCCTCCTCGAGGGGGTGCCCGCCAACATCGACGTGCACCAGGTGACCGCTGCGATCGGTGAGGTGGAAGGGGTGGAAGAGGTCCATCATGTCAATATCTGGACCATCTGCTCCCATATCATCGCCCTTTCCGGCCATGTAGTCGTCCCCGCCGGGGTCAAGGAGCATGGCGGGCTGATCAGGAAGATCGAGGAGCGGCTCTTCGAGCGCTTCCACATCTCCCACACCACGCTCCAGCTGGAGACGGTCCGCTGCACCCCTGTACAGGGCGCCAAGCAGTTCCGCCATCGCCCGCGTGCGTCTTCGCTTGCGCACGCACACGCGCACCCGCACCACCACTGCCACGACGGCGTATGCAGCACCCACGACCACCATCACTAATCCCTTTCGGACGGTAGCTAATGCTCGATTACAACCTGATCCTCGACGCGGCCCACAGACTTAAGAAGAGGGTGCGTCGCACGGAGCTGATCCACGCCCAACATTTCAGCGAGCGGCTCGGCCTGCCGCTCTATTTCAAGTGCGAGAACCTGCAGAGGACCGGCGCCTTCAAGATCCGCGGCGCGCTGAACTTCATGACCGCCCAGTCACGTCAGGCGCTTTCCGGCGGGGTCATCACCGCCTCGGCGGGAAATCACGCCCAGGGGGTGGCCTTTTCCGCCGATCTCCTCGGGGTCAGGGCCACGGTCTACATGCCGGAGAGCACGCCGCCGCAGAAGGTCTTCGCCACCCGTGATTACGGCGCGGAGGTGGTGCTGGAGGGGAAGAATTTCGACGAGGCCTGTGCCGCGGCCCTCAAACAGGCCGAGGTCAGCGGAGCACTCTTCGTGCACCCGTTCAACGACCCGCTGGTGATGGCGGGGCAGGGGACCATCGGTCTGGAACTGCTGGAGGACCTCCCTGACCTGGCCAACCTCCTCGTTCCCATAGGCGGCGGAGGGCTGATAGCGGGCATCGCCCGTGCCATCAAGGAGACGCACCCGCACGTCAGGATCATCGGGGTGGAATCTTCCGCAGCACCGTCTATGCACCTGGCTCTGCAGAAGGGGAAGGTGGTGACGGTCCCGATCCACGCCAGCCTTGCTGACGGCATCGCTGTGAAGACCGCAGGGAGCGGCACCTTCCCCGTGGTGAGCGAGTTGGTCGACGAGGTGGTGCTGGTCGAGGAAGAGGAGATAGCCCAGGCCATCGTTTCGCTGCTGGAGAGGAACAAGCTGATGGTGGAGGGGGCGGGGGCGGTCGGACTGGCGGCGCTCCTGAACGGGAGGGTGAAGCGGCTTTCGGGGAAGACGGTGGCACTTCTTTCCGGCGGCAACATCGACGTCAAGACCATCGCGGTAGTGGTCGAGAGGGGCCTCCTGGCGGCAGGGCGCTATCTGAAGCTGAAGGTGGAGCTCGATGACGTGCCGGGAGCGCTGGCAAGGCTGGCCGCCGAGATCGCGGAGGCGAGGGCCAATATCTCCATCATCACCCATGACCGTCGCTCGAAGTCGTTGCCCATAGGAAAAACCGAGGTGCTGGTCGAGCTGGAGACCAGGGGAGGGGAGCATATCCAGGATGTCATCAGGCACCTGTCGAACAGCGGCTACCTGCTGGAGGTTATGAAGTAGCATTTTCCCTCTCCCCGCGGGAGAGGATGGCCGCTGGCCGGGTGAGGGAAGCTGACGTTACGGTTGCCGGTGCTGCTCCGTGGCGTGCCCTCATCCTAACCCTACCGGAGGGAGAAGGGCCTCTTTTACGTCTCGTCGGGCTCATTCTCTTCGGACTCGGCCGGATCACCCTGCCGGTGCGCCTTGATCACCCTCAGGAAAGCATCTCCATACCTGACAAGCTTGTGCTGGCCCACGCCGCTTATCTTTAACAACTCCCACTTGTCCTTCGGCATCTGTGCGGCCATCCCGGCCAACGTAGCATCGGCAAAGACCACGTACGGCGGGACCTGCTGCTCGTCGGCGATCTCCTTGCGCAGGGCGCGGAGTTCCTGGAAGAGGGCGTCGTCGTAGCTCGGCTTCTTCGCCGCCGTCTTGGTCTCCACAACCCGCGTGTCCCTCGGTCGGGCAAGTTCGAGTCGCTCCTCACCTCTCAAAAGGGGTCGCGCCCGCTCAGTCAGCTTCAGCACCGAAAAATTCGCCACATCCTGCTCGAGATATCCCAGGTGCACGAGCTGCCGTAAAAGGTTGCCCCAGGCGTCCTGTGACAGGTCCTTACCGATGCCGTAGGTGGAGAGCCTGTCGTGCTTGAGCTCCAGCATGCGGTGGTTCTGCGAACCGCGCAGCACGTCGATCACGTGTCCCATCCCGAAGCGCTGGCCGACCCGGTAGACGCAGGAGAGTGCCTTCCTGGCCGCTTCGGTGGCATCGAACCTCTCGGGAGGACTCTGGCAGATGTCGCAGTTGCCGCACTCCTTTTCCAGGCGCTCGCCGAAATATCCCAGCAGTACTCTCCGCCGGCAGGTCTGAGCCTCGGCAAACCCCGTCATGCAGTTCAACTTGTGCAGCTCGATCCTGTTCTGCTCGGCGTTCCCCCCGTTTTCGATCAGTGCCCGGGAGATGGCTATGTCGCCGTAACCGAAGAGAAGGAGCGCGTCCGCCGGCAGGCCGTCACGCCCGGCGCGGCCGGTCTCCTGGTAATAGCTTTCGATGCTCTTGGGCATGTCGTAATGGACCACGAAGCGGACGTTCGACTTGTCTATCCCCATGCCGAAGGCGACCGTCGCGACCACCACCTTCAGGTCATCCCTCAGGAACTCCTCCTGGACCCTGTGGCGCTCCTTGTCGGGGAGTCCGGCATGATACGGCGCGGCTTTAAAACCGGCGGCCTCGAGCTTCTTCGCCACCTCCTCCACCCTTTTCCGAGAAAGGGCGTAGACGATGCCTGCCTCTTCCCTGCGGCTGGCCAGAAAGGCGGTGAGCTGGTTGAAGGGCTTGCTCTTCTCGATGACGGAATACCTGATATTGGGCCGATCGAAGCCGGCGATATAGCAGGTGGCGCCGGCGAGGCCGAGACGGGAAAGTATGTCGCTCCTCGTCTGGTGGTCGGCGGTGGCGGTGAGGGCGATCATCGGGATGGACGGGAAGATCTCCCTCAGCGCGCCGAGTTGGGCGTACTCAGGGCGGAAGTCATGCCCCCACTGGGAAACGCAATGGGCTTCATCGATGGCGAAGAGGGAGATGGGGAGAGACTTGATACGATCGATAAAGCCGTCGCTCAGCAGCCGCTCCGGAGCCACGTAGAGAAGTTTCAGCTCGCCTGCGTGCAGTTGGGCCAGGACTCTCCTCGACTCTGCCTCGCCTAGCGCCGAATTGTAGCAGGCGGCGGCGACGCCGTTTTCGCGCAGGGCGTCCACCTGGTCCTTCATCAGCGAAATGAGCGGCGAAACAACGAGCGCGGTACCGGGGAGGCAAAGTGCCGGGACCTGGTAGCAGAGGGACTTCCCGCCGCCGGTCGGCATGAGGACGAAGGCGTCTCCGCCGGAGATCACCTTCTCCACGATCTCCTGCTGCGGGGAACGGAAGCTTTCGAAGCCGAAGACTTCCTTGAGAATGGAGAGAGGCGAGGCCGTCATATCTGCACCGGTTTAGACCGCATCCGCAGCGCGGAGGATGGCCAGGTCGAGGCCGGAGATGAAGTGGCGCGTGAGGGGAGCGCCGCTATGAGCGTCGCTGAGGCCGGGGCGGTAAAGATCATCGATGCAGTCGACGTCGTACCAGGTCGGGAGGAGGGCCGGGGCGAGACCGGCGTTTTTTGCCTTCTCGAGACTTTGTTCCAGCACCTGCGGCGTCGACCAGGAGATGCCGCGGAAAAGATCGGCACAAGGAGAGTTGAGGGCGACGAGGTAGTACCCCCCGTCTTCCGCAGGTCCGAAGACGACGTCCTTTCCCGACTCCATCTCATCGAAGGCCTGCGAGATGAACCCGACGGGGAGGTCAGGGGCGTCGGTGCCTATGACGACGGTTGCGCGGTATCCCTTCGAATCGAGGGTGGTGAAGGCATGCTCCAGTCGTTTCCCCAGGCACTCACCGTTTTGGGGAATCAATGGCAGCCCCGGGCATGCCTGCCGGAAGAACGCGGTATCCCCGTCGTAAAAGATGAAGGTATCGGTTCTCAGGCTGCGGACCCTGGTGACGGTGTCGAGCAGCATGCAGCGGTAAAGGGCGGCGCTCTCCTCCGGGGATAGGGGAGGGGTCAGCCGCGTTTTCACGCGACCGGGAACTGGAGCTTTGGCGAAGATGGCGACGGCACGTTTCATTAGAAGTGGGTGTCTTAAAGGGGTTAAATGAGGCGGTAAATGTAGCGTTGTCCACAGTTTTCGGGTTTTTCAACAGAGTTATCCACAGTCAAAGCCTTGACTTCAAGAGATGGTTAAGACTTTGATCTCTCTATCGCGGCATAGGCCGAGTGCTTATGGATGGATTCGAAGTTTTCTGCCTCTACTGAAAACCACGTGATATTCTCGGTGTTTAGCAGCCGGACTGTCGCTTCCCGGACCATGTCCTCCACAAAGCGCGGGTTTTCGTAGGCCCGTTCGGTGACGAATTTTTCGTCTTCCCGCTTGAGGAGGGAGTAGACGGGGGATGATCCGCACTCTTCGATGATCTCGATCAGATCTTCAATCCAGATGAACTCGCTGTAGCGGACCTGCACCGTCATGATGGAGCGCTGGTTGTGGGCTCCGTAGCTGGAGAGCTCCCGGCTGCAGGGGCAGAGTGAGGTGACGGGGACCTTGACGCCCAGGACGAAGTCGAAGCTGTCCGAGAGAGAGGCGCTGAAGGTGCAGGTATACTCCATGAGGCTCTTGGCGCGGGAGACCGGGGCGGACTTCTCGATGAAGTAGGGGAATTCCATCTCCAGGTGCGCGCTCGAGGCGCCCAGCTTTTGCTTCATGCTCGCCAGGATGATCTCCATCTTGTCGAGGGCGATCTCCTCCCGGTACGTGTTGAGTATCTCCACGAACCGGCTCATGTGGGTTCCCTTGAAGTGGTGGGGCAGGTCGACGTACATGTTGATGCGGGCGACCGTGCTCTGGAAGGACCTGTTCTTGTCCATGACCACGATGGGGTAGGAGATGTCCTTCACCCCGACCTTGCTGATGGGGATGTTGCGGGTGTCCCGGGTGAGCTGCACGTCTGAGAGCTGCTTCGATAATCTTGGAGTGGTCTGCCCTTCAGCGGCGGCGGAACTCTCCCCCGTCGATCCCGGGACTTCAACTTTATCTTTCTTGTTTGACATGAGTACTCTTCACCTTCCAGCCGGCGAATGCTGGCGCAAATTATCGTTGGCTCTTACCTTACCACCTGTTCCCGGAAAAATCCCCCGAGTCTACTTGTCCACATACCGGACGGGATCGGTAACCCCCGCCTCGGCAAATCCTTTGAGACGGAGGCGACAGGAGTCGCACAGTCCGCAGGCGGCGCCATCTTCAGTCGGGTCGTAGCAGGAGTGGGTGAGGCCGTAGTCGACGCCCAGGGAGATTCCCTTCTTGATGATCTCGGCCTTGGTGAGGCTGATGAGCGGGGTGTGGATCTTGAACCTTCCTCCCCCTTCGACTCCCGCCTTGGTGGCCAGGTTGGCCATGGCTTCGTAAGCGGCGATGAACTCGGGCCTGCAGTCCGGGTAGCCGGAGTAATCGAGCGCGTTGACGCCGATGAAGATATCGAAGGCGTCGAGCGTCTCCGCCCAGCCCAAGGCAAAGGAAAGGAAGATCGTGTTGCGGGCAGGGACGTAGGTGACGGGGATATCGTCGCCCACCCCTTCCTTGGGGACCTCCATGTCGGAGGTGAGGGCGCTCCCTCCCATCTTCCTCAGGTCGAAATCGACCAGCAGGTGGTCGACCGCGCCGAGCGGACGCGCATTGCGCTTGGCGACTTCCAGCTCGTGGCTATGCCGCTGCCCGTAGCTGAAGCTTATGGCATAGGGGGCGAACCCCTCGTCTTTGGCGATGGCCAGGCAGGTGGTGGAATCGAGCCCGCCGCTGTAAAGGATGACGGCTTTTTTCTGCATCATTCACCTCGTTTGTTGCTGGGAGAGCCAACTCTCCTCAGGAGAGCTCTTGACCTTTCCCGTGGGTCCGCTTTGTCTTTTTCTCTGCGTCACTCTGCGTGAAAGCTTTTCTCTTGCCTGAAAAGCAAAGGCCGCGCCGTTGTCCGGTGCGGCCTTTGGGCTATTCAACGAAGCTCTTGAGCTTCTTGGCCCGGCTGGGGTGGCGCAGTTTCCTCAGCGCCTTGGCCTCGATCTGCCTGATGCGCTCCCTGGTGACCTCGAAGTCCTGGCCCACCTCTTCCAGGGTGTGATCGCTCTTCTCGCCGATCCCGAAGCGCATCCTGAGGACTTTCTCCTCGCGCGGAGTCAGGGTCGAGAGCACCCTTGAGGTCTGCTCGGAGAGGTTCGCCTTGATCACTGCCTCGAGCGGCGAAACCACGCCCTTGTCCTCGATGAAGTCGCCAAGATGGGAATCCTCCTCCTCACCGATCGGCGTTTCGAGGGAGATCGGCTCCTTGGCGATTTTCAGGACCTTCCTCACCTTGTCGAGCGGCAGGGCCATGCGCTCCGCGATCTCCTCAGGGGAGGGCTCGCGGCCGATCTCCTGAACCAGCTGCCGGCTGGTCCTGATCAGCTTGTTGATGGTCTCGATCATGTGCACCGGGATCCTGATGGTGCGGGCCTGGTCCGCGATGGCGCGGGTGATGGCCTGACGGATCCACCAGGTCGCGTAGGTCGAGAACTTGTAGCCGCGCTGGTACTCGAACTTGTCGACCGCCCGCATGAGCCCCATGTTCCCCTCCTGGATGAGATCGAGGAACTGCAGACCGCGGTTGGTGTATTTCTTGGCAATGGAGACGACAAGGCGGAGGTTTGCCTCCACCAGCTCCGATTTGGCGAACTTGGCCTTGCGCTCTCCTTCGTCGATCGCCTTGATGGCGCTTGCAAGCTCGCTGGCATGGAACCCGGACTCCTGCTCGACCTTTTTCAGCTTCTTCTCGACGCTTTTGAGCCGTTTTTCCAGCTTTTGCGCCTCCTCGAGCGTCATCCCCAGCTTTTTGAGCC
>NZ_JBXKJL010000155.1:0-2331 GCF_056994735.1 Geomonas sp. | reverse complement strand
TCGAGGCCAAACGCTTCCGGCGGCTGGGCGGGGTCGAGGATGTGGACGCCGATGTCCGCATCATATCGGCCACCCACCAGAACCTCCCTGAAATGGTGAGAAACGGGAAGTTCAGGGGCGATCTCTTCTTCCGGCTGAACGTGATGAACATAACGCTCCCGCCGCTTCGGGAACGGAGCGAGGATATCGCGGCGCTGGTGCAGTACTTCATACAGACACTCAACGAGGAGTATGGCAGAAGCGTCGAGTGCGCAGCGGCCGACACCCTCACCCAACTCACCTCATACCACTGGCCCGGCAACGTCCGGGAGCTGCGCAACTGCATCGAGCGCATGATGATGCTGGAGCCGGAGAAGATCCTTTCCCCCAGGCACCTCACCCCGGAGATCAGAAACTGCTGCAGCGCTTGGCAGGAGGAAGGAAGCGAATGCTTGACCGACTTTTCCAGCGAGCACATCCTCCTCCCCCCCTCCGGCATCTCGCTCGAGGAGCTGGAAAAGCTCCTCATCATTCTGGCCCTGAAGAAATCGCATGGAAATCAGAGCAAGGCCGCCAGGTTCCTGAGGACCACGAGGGACAGGCTTCGTTACCGCATGAAGAAGTTCGGCCTCAGCGAAGCCGCGACCGGCGCGGCAGATCCGGAGGATCAGGATGAGCCGATGGCGGCGGGGATGTAATCGCAGGCCGACATCAGGGAACTGAAAGGGATGCCGACCCGGCTCTCTCTGCTCCTCACGCAGTTCGCCCCTTCCCTCGCCCCTTCCCTCGCCCCTTCCCTCGCCCCTTCCCTCGCCCCTTCCCTCGCCCCTTCCCTGCCCCTTCCTCGCCCCTTCTGCAGCTTCCCTTGCAGCTTCCCTTGCAGCTTCCCTTGCAGCTTCCCTTGCAGCTTCCCCTTGCAGCTTCCCCTTGCACCTTCCCCTGCACCTTCCCCTGCCCTCGCAGCGCTCCTCGTCTGCGGCACCTGAGGCTCACAGATGCGAGGCATAAAAAAAGGGCCGCACCTGCCGGCACGGCCCTCTTGAGTTACGCCCGTTTATATTACCAGGCTTCCTTCTCCTTCTGCTTCTTCATTACGTAATCGAAGTAGACCTCCGGGCTCGTCAGCTTGACTGCCTCGCTATCCCCATAACCGAGCGCCTTGAAATTGATCACTCCGTTGGGGGCATGGCACTTCTCGCAGGTGAGGGCGCCGGTCCTGGTCACCAGGTGGCTGCTGGCGAAATAGATGGTCTGCCACCCCGGGACGGCCTCGTACTTCTTGATACCGACCGTCTTGGCGGCTGAAGCGACGCCGGCCAGGGTGTCTCCCGTTGCTATCGGCGGGGCGAAATCCATCGAGAGCAGGGTACCGTCCAGCTTGTTGTAGAAGGCCTTCGCCTGGTAGATCTTGAAGGGGAAGATCTTGCTCTTAGGATCCTTACGGTCACCTTTGGGGCCGATCAGGTGCGGGGTGTTTGTTACCGTCCCGTTGTACCAGGCATAGACCGGAGCGGTCTGGTTCGGCTCCTTGTTCAGCGTCGTCGGCTCGTAGAAGCCGTCCGGCAGTTTCGTCCAGGAGGTGAAATCCTTCGAGAAGGCCCCGCCGGTTCGCGGGATATGGCAGGTCTGGCAGGCAACGCGGGCGATGTGCTTGTCCAGAGAGGGGTCCTTGTGCGGAGTGGCGCCATGGCAATCTGCGCAGGCGACACTGACGCCGTCGCTGGCCCAGTTGTTGGGGTCGTTGCCGGTCGGGATCTTGTGGTCCTTCGCCTTGTGGCAGTCCACGCAAACCATCCCCTTGGCGGCATGCGCGTCGTTTTCCTTGTTGAAGGCAAAGCCCCGCTTGACGTAGACCCCGCCACCCGCAGCCTCGTGGCAGACCATGCAGTTTTTCACCCCCGGCTTGCCGACGGCAAGGGCCGCCTTCACGGTTCTGTCCTGCCCCATGACGACCTTGCCATCCTTGTTCTTGATCGGCTTGCGGAGTCTGAAGTCGTACTGGGAGGAGTGGCAGACAAGGCAGTCGATGGATGCTTCGGCTTCGGGACCGGTGCTGCCGACGCCGTGCAGCGCGTCACCGGGGTCGCCAGGGTGGCAGGTGTTGCACCCGGTCATCTTGGTCTTGCCCGCCGCGTTGGGGGGCGTCTCCTTGAGGTTGTTGACAATGTCGTTGCCGTTGCAGAAGGTGTAGTTACGGTTCTTCATCCCGTATTCCTTACCCGGCTCCACGTTGTCGACGTTGGTGACCTTGGAAGCATGCTTCCAGTGGACCGTGTCGGTGAACTTGGCCCCGGTCCCGGGATGGCATTCCTCGCAGGTTTCCGGGCCCTTGTAACCGCTCTTCTCGATCGA
>NZ_JBXKJL010000154.1:0-37182 GCF_056994735.1 Geomonas sp. | reverse complement strand
ACGTCCCGCGCCCGTCCGGGCCCCGATGGGCCACGGTATCGGTGAAGCGGTCGATCTCTTTCTGGGAGACGACGCTGTTAAAGCTGTAGATGCCGGCAATTCCGCACATGATTCACCCTTTCATGATCACTGACCGATGCTAAAACCACGGTTTTTCGTGCTTCGACAAGCTCGGCACGAACGGCTTTCATTACCCCTCAGGACCGAAAGTCCTTGCCCCTTCGAAAAGAGTGCCAGTGTAAAAACCGTAGGCACCATGTCCGCCCAACGACTACCTGTGTACTCCGTTCGGGCTGAAGCCTTTCCCCCTAAGCTCGCAGGACCTGGCAGACCCGCTCTATCTGCTCCTCGCTCAGCTCCGGGAACATGGGAAGCGACAGGAGCTTCCCCTGGTATGCCGCTGCCACCGGGAAATCTTCCTGCCGGTGGCCGAGGTGCCGATAGGCCTTCAGAAACGGGAGCGGAATCGGATAATGAACGCCGCTATCTATCCCCGCCTCTTTCAGCCGCCCCTGCACCAGGTCCCTCTCCTCGACCCGCACCACGTAGAGGTGGTAGACGTGGCGCAGCCCCGGGCGCTCCACCGGGGTCACTAACGGGGTGCCCTGCAGCAGCTCGCTGTAGCGCGCCGCATTCCTGCGGCGGGACTCGGTCCAGGCCTCCAGATGCCCCAGCTTCACCGTGAGCACCGCGGCCTGCAGTCCGTCCAGCCTCGAATTTCTCCCCTCGAACTCGTGGTCGTACTTGGAAATCCGGCCGTGGTTGGCGATCATCCGGCAGCGGGTGGCGAGGTCCTGATTGGAGGTGACGATGGCGCCGCCGTCGCCGTAGGCGCCCAGGTTCTTGCCGGGGTAGAAACTGAAGGCTGCCACGTCGCCCAAGGTCCCGATCTTCTTCCCGTGGAAGGTGGCTCCGTGTGCCTGCGCACAGTCCTCGATGACCTTGAGGCCATGGGCATCCGCGAGCTGCCGGACCCCTTCCATGTCGCAGGGCTGCCCGTAAAGGTGCACCGGGATGATGGCCCTGGTGGCGGGCGTGATGCGCCGGGCGGCATCGGGGATGGACAGGGTGTAGGTCTCGGGGTCGCAGTCGCAGAATACCACCCGGTGGCCGGAGCGGGTGACGGCCTCGGAGGTGGCTATGAAGCTGTTCGCAGGTACGACGACCTCGCTCCCCCCCGGCAGATCCAGTGCTTCCAGGGCGATTTCCAGTGCGTCGGTGCCGTTCCCCACCCCGATGCAGGAGGAGGCCCCGAGATAGCCGGCAAACGCCTCCTCGAAGCTCCGGACCTCGCTCCCGCCGATGAAGCTGCACTCCCCGATTACCCGGGCCATCGCCTCATCGACCTCGGTCTTTATCTCCCGGTACTGCGCTTTCAGATCAAGAAAGGGTACTTTCAAAGTCATCTCTCCTTACAGCAAACTCCGCTATCGTCTACATCCCCTCCCTTGACGTGAGGGGGACAGGGGGTGGGTGAAGGCGCCACGTGCGAGATCGTGGCCGAAGCAGCCAAGGGAAGTTTTACGCCCCACCGCCGACAGCGAAACTTGCCACCTCGTACTGCCGGTTGTGCGGCTTGACGCCGAACAGATATTCACCCATGGCCGCCGTCGCAGAGAGGAAAAGCTGGCTGCTCAGCTCGGGGAATTCCTTCCCCACCTCGAAGAGGGCATCGATGATGTTGCTGTCCAGCCGGAGGGCCATCATCTGCTCGCTGGAGAAGGGCTTCAGCATGTAGCCGAAACACTCCTGCACCTTGAAGCCCGCCTCCTCGAAGAGGGTCGTGAGGTTTTCCCGATCATACTTGCCGAACTGCCGGTAGAGCTTGTTGCGCTCGGTGTCGTCAGAGACTTCCCGGATCACCCCCGCCCGCACTCCCACCCGGCGGTGCAGAGACTTCACGTGCGGCACGGTGGCCAGTATGCGGGTCTTGGTGCCGCAGAAGGGGCGTACGGTGGCCAGGAACGCGAGCGGGTCCTCGATGTGATGGAGCAGGCTGGCCATGACGATGACGTCGAAGGTCCTTACCTCCTCCACCTCGTGCAGGAAGCAGCCGTGAACGCGCACCTTGCCCCCGAACCGCTTCACTGCCAGCTCATGGAAAGTCGGGGCCGGCTCGACGATGGTGAGGCTCCTGCTGCAGGAAAGAAGCTCCGCCGACATCTCCCCGGAGGCGCAGCCTATCTCGAGGACATCCTTCCCCTCGCAGAACGGCGTGATCAGCCGGGTAGCCAGCTCGATATTCACCTGTTCGAAATCATTGGGGATATCGTATTGCTGCGCCGCCTCTTCGAGTGTCCGCTTGTGGTCAACCTGCATGGTCAGTTCCTCACCGCCAGGAGGTCGCCGAAGCTGATGCCGAGCTTGCTGGGGGTGAACTGGTGGGTCACGGTGTAGCCGAGGCTCTTGAAGAGTTCCAAAAGCTCCTCCACCTTGTGACCTCCGAACTCGTGGAACTCCATCGCGTAAACCTTCACCTTGCGCAGGAATTCCCGCGGCGTCTGGAGCAGGATGTCGAACTCCGCCCCTTCACAGTCGATCTTGCAGTAATCGATCTCCTCGACCTCGGAGGGAACGGCCTTGCTGAAGGCTACGCAGGTCCGCTCGACCTCCTCGATGTGGTCGAGCTTGTACTTCTCGATCCGCTCCCGGTACTGACTGTGCCCGCCGGTGTGGGCGCTGTTCACGTACATGGTCAGGGTGCCGTCGCTGGCGGCGACGCAGTTCTGGCGCGCTACGACCTTGTCCACGCCGTTCAGGCTCAGGTTCTCGGTGAGGATGCTGAAGTTGTCGTCCATCGGCTCGAAGGAGTATATGCGCGAACCGTCGGCGGTGTGGCGGGCGGCGTAGAGGGCGAAGTATCCGTTATGACCACCGATATCGACGATGACGGCCCTCTTTCCCTTCGGGAAATGCCTGGCGTAGGCGCCCTTCTCCCAGACCTCCTCGATGATGGAGCGATCGTGGGAATCGGTCCGGTAGCGCATGGAATAGTTCTCTATCTTGACGGTTTCGAGCGTTCTCATTGCTACTCCTTCAGCAGAAATATTTGTAGAGCATGGTCCCGGCCTGGGACAGCCGGCCGTGGTCAAGGTCCGCGTCCACCAGGTACTGAGTGACCTGCTTGAGCATCTCCTTGGTCGCCTGTTCGCGCGGGTGGTCGAAGTCGACCGGGTCATGGCGGTGGTAGAAGACGGGCAGCCGCTCACCGCCGAGCGAGTCCTTGAAGGCCAGAAGCCCCTCGTGGTCGGCCTGGGTCAGACCCATGTCGAGGTGGGTGGCCCCGATGGCCTTGCCGAGTTTCATGACCTCCCACAGGAGCAGGTTGTTGGGACGCAAATCCTGGAACTCGGTGTCGGAGACCCCCATCTTGTCGAAGAGCATCCCGCCACTGCGCAGTATCATGGCCGCCGCCAGCACCCTCCCCTCCTTCCGGACCGTGCAGAGGTAACCGGCACCGTCGGCGGAGAATCTGTTCAACAGGAGGGCGTAGAAGTCCTTGGACTGGGGAAGGATGCGGTACTTCTTCTTGCGTAGTTCCACCAGGAGGCCATAGAAGGCGTCGAGCCCGCTGTAATCGTTGCAGATCTCGAAGCTGAGCCCGCTGCGTTCGGCCTTGCCGACCCCCTTCCGGAAGGCGTGCGAGGTCCGCTGCCAGATCTCCTCGACCTTCCCGGAGAGGGCGATGCGGTGGCAGAAGGCGTTGCGCGACCTGCTGAAGCCGGCCCCGGAGAGGTCGTAATCCCCCACAAGCTTCAGGGTCAGCGGCATGCCTGGATAGGCCGCGGTGATGCAGCGGCTGAACTCTCCGATCTCATCACCGGTCACGGGACCAAGCTCGGTATAGTCGCTGAAGGGCAACGAGATGACCCTTTTCCCGAAAATGTCTTCCACGATGCAGAAGAACATCCGCGGCAGGCCGTCGTCATCCGCGACCGCCTTGAAGGTGAATCCGTAACACCCGGACAAGACCTCCAGCCATTCGCGGCTGGTGAAGAGGTTGCCCTGCGGCCATGCTGTTATGTCTTCTGCATTGATTATCTTCATCACCGAGATCCTTAATCCTTCGTCAACCGGGCCCGTCCTACATACCTAAACAGACGCCCTCACCGCCTCGTCCGCCTCCTGGGTTACCTCCCCCTGGTACGGGGTTGAGGTAACCGCGGCGGCCTTGACCGGTCTCGCCACCCTCCCCGCCATGAACTCGCCCGCCGAGGTCAGGCGCGGAGCGGTCCGGGCCGCGGCCCTAGCGGCGGCGTAGATCTTGTCGATGGCATGGATGGTCCGAATCCCCTCATCCCCCTCGATTACGTCATGACGCTCATGAAGGAGAGTGCCGACTACGCTGTCGATCACCTTGTCGTGGTTCGAGCTGGTCCCCTGGTACTTGCCGTAGGCGTTGGGCTTGTCGGTAAACTGGGTCCCCTCGGGGAGCGGCAGCGAGCGCACGTCCCAGAACTCGATCTTGTTCAGGTACTGGCCGCCGATCTTGATGGTCCCGTACTCGCCAACGATGGTGATGCTCCCCTCGTAGTTCTTGTTGTAGACGCAGGTGGTCCAGGTCAGCGAACCCATCACCCCGGAGGCGAACTCCACGATGGCGGTTCCGCAGTCCTCGATCTCGATATCGTGGTTCCTGGTGGCCACGCTGGCCTTGGCGCTGACCACATCGCCGAACCACCAGATCATGAGGTCGATGAAATGGCTGGCCTGGGTGTGAAGCGCTCCCCCTTCCAGAGCGGTCTTGCCGCGCCAGGGGGAGTCGTTGTAGTAGCCCTGGTGCCGGTTCCAGAGGATGTTGCTCTGGACCATGAAGATGCGCCCGAGCTTCCCGCTCTTCAGGGCCATCTTGGTCAGGGCGATCGGCACGTTGAAGCGGTTCTGCTTCACCACCATGAGGAGCACGTCGTTTTCCTTGGCGGTTTCGATCATGCGCTCGCAGTCCTCGGCATTGAGGGCCATCGGCTTCTCCACCAGGACGTTCCTTTTGGCCTTGGCCGCATCGATCGCCATGGAGGCGTGGAGGCCGTGCGGAGTACATATGTTGACCACCTCGCACTCGACGCCGCGGAGCATCTCGGCGTAGTCGGTGAAGGCGGGGACGCCCGGATAGAGCTCCTGCATGGCCTGAAGCTGGACGGGGTCGATGTCGCAGATTGCCGCCAGGACAGCCCGTGGCTCCTGGTCGATGACCGCGATATGCCGCTTTCCGATACTGCCGCAGCCGACGACTGCGAAACTTACTGGACCCGACGTCATGATTCTTTCCATTGATTTCCTCTTTGTGGCAGCCCGGGCTGCCTGGTGGTCATTGACTTTGCCGTGGGTTCGCGGCCGGGGGGGGGCCGCTCCTGCACGCTCCCTCGCGGGTCAGCGGTTACTGCCTAGCGACTGCAGCAGGTGGCGGGCCAGTGCCGGGTTCCCTCCCGGAGCCAGCTTGCCGTGGACCAGCGACAGGATATGGGCCGCCATGGCCGATGCGTTGCCGTAATAGGGGGCGAAGAACATCTCCCTCAGCTCCTGGCGGAGCTGCCGCTGTGCAGCCTCGGCAGCGCCATCCATCAGGTCGTAGATCAGGGTCTTGATGCTGTCGGGGTTGTAACTCCCGATCCTCTCCCGGAGCAGGAACTCGGACGACTGACCGTTGATGTTGTCGTGCTGCCGCGCACCCTCCACGTCCAGCAGGATCAGGTGCCGGTCGGTGTAGAGTGCACCGAACGAGGAGCCGCCGTAATCGGCGATGACGTGGTCGGCGACCTTGAAGAGGGTGGAGTTCCCGTGGATGGTGTCGATGATGCGGGTGAAGCGGGCAGCCCTCAGGAGCTCCATCTTGTGCGCTTCCCCGGCGTCGACGCACTGGAAGGTCAGGGGGTGCGGCTTTACGATCACGTTGTAGAAGCGGGTCAGCTTGGAGATTTCGCTGATATAGGATTCGTTCAGCGAGGAGAGCTGCTTCCAGGTCGGAAGCCAGAGGATGGTCTCCTTGCCGGTATCGCAGCCGAAGCTCTCGGCGAGCGTGTCGCGGTCCCAGTCGGCGGTGAAGTAGTCGTCGTAGCGCGGATAGCCGACCTGCATGGTCAGAGGGCGCTTGAAGTGGCGCAGGTTCTGCGCCTGGTACGGCCCGTAGCAGAGGATCAGGTCGTAAAGCTCGTTCCACTCCGCGAAGTGCCAGGCGTCCTTGCCGAGGGCGTACATGAACCGGACGTTGAAGTCCCCGACGATCTCCGGGAGGTACTTCTCCTCTCCTCCTCCGCTCATGCAGTGGTTGGAAACCAGGATCTTATACTTCCCGGGGAGGTCGTAGACCGATCGAAAGGCGATGTTCCGCTGGTTCAGCCAGCCGACCAGGAAGTCGATCTCCGCGGGCGGCATGTTGAGGAGCACGAACTCGTACGAGCCCGGCTCGAGCTTTTCGCAGATGGAGCCGTAGTGATTGACCAGTTCCGCGCTGTGGATGAGGAAGCCTATTTTGTCGATGATCATGCTCTCTCCGGTGTTTTCTAGATCAGCCTGTGCCCCAGGAGCACCAGCCCGTAGCAGAGCATGAGGATGGTGATGAAGGCCTGGTATTTCCTGTCGCTGGTCCTGAGGTAGATGAGCTGGACCAGGGTGGTGTAGCTTGCCAGCGCGAAGGCGGGGAGCATCACGCTCTTCAGCGAGAGCGACTGCGGGTGGCAGAGAGCCAGCACGGCCAGTTGGCAGAGCCCGAAGACCAGGTAGCAGCAGGCGATGTTGGCGCGGATCTCCTCCTTGGTCCTGAAGAGCGAGGCGGCCAGGATGGTCAGGAGGGCTCCTCCCATGTTGGAGACGCCGTGGACCAGCCCCATGACGGCCATGTAGCCACGGGTGCTTCGGGAAAGGCGTTGGTGGATCCGCTCCTTCAGCGTCTCGCTGAGGCGCACCGCCACCGAGAGGACCATGAGGATGCCTACCAGGAGCTTGATGTCGATGCTGATGGCGCCGGTGAGCACCAGGACCAGCCCCGCCAAAAGCGGCGGGAGGGCCCAGAGGAAGGAGCGGTGCAGCTGGATGCGCTTTCTCCCTTGCACGACCTGCAGCGTGCTGATCAGCACCGAGCTGGGAAGGAGGAACGCCAGCGCCTCGTGGAAGGGGTAGCCGAGCAGCAGCAGCGTAGGAGTGCCGAAGACCAGCAGCCCGACGCCGAAGAGACCCTGCACCACCGAGAGCACCATGATCAGCGCCACCAGGACCAAAGCCTCGCTGCCGCCTCCCGTTCCCATCAAAAGAGCTGCCTCGTGCATGGCCGCTCCGCTACCCCTGCTGCGCCACGATTGCCGGCTCGGCCGCGGGAGCCTCGACGTCGCTGATCCTGAGCTGCGCGTAGGTCATGCGCCTCCCTGACCTGGACGAGGTGACGGCGTGGTTGTTGACCACATCGAAGACCATCTTCACGCACTCGACCGGGTACTTGCCGACCGCGGTCTCCTCGGAGAGCTGGATCCCGGTCACCCCCTCCTGCACCACCTGGTGCAGGCCGATCAGCTCGGAGATCAGGGGTACCGGCTCGCGCTCCATGTTCTTGAGAAACTGGGTCGCCAGGAAGACGTCCCTGCCGGCTGCCCGGGCGCTGTCGACCACCGTGCCCTGGGCGCGGGCGATATTGAGGAGGCCGATGTCGGAGGAGAGGTCGCCGCGGTCGACGTTGACGGTGCTGACGGACTTGAGGATGGCGGCGAGGTTGTCCATGGCCATGGCGGTCTCGACCTTGGCGAAGATCTCGATCTCGCTCCCCCCTTCCTGCCCGATCAGGGTGCGGGCCGCCTCGATATCCTCGACGTTGCGGACGAAGGAAAGGGAGATCACGTCCAGGCCCAATTTGCAGGCGCCCCGGATCAGTTCGACGTCGCGTTCGAAGAGGAAGGGGATGTCGGCGTGGATGCCGGTGACGTGGAGGCCCTTGTTCGAGCCGAGCGAGCCGGTGGAGCGGGAGAGGAGCCGGATGGCATCACCCTCGACCGCGACGACCTCGAGTTCGTAGGTGGCGTCGTTGGCGTACATGATGTCGCCCGCCTTGAGGTGCCGGTGGAAGTGCGGGTAGTTGACCTCGAAGCTGTTCAACAGAAACGACTCCCCCCTGGTGAGCGGGATCGGCAGCGGCAGGTTGCTGGTGCGCACCTTGTTGCCGGGAAGATCGATCATGATCCTCGCGTCCGGAAGGACCGACCTGATCCGGCGAACGATCTGCTCCATCTGGATCGCGTTGGCGTGGGCCCCGTTGATCCGGTAGATGCACTCTCCAAGGGAGTTGATCTCCGTTAGCTTCTTCCCGTCCAGAATGGCTGGGCCGACAGTCACGATAACCTTGAAACTCACTAGGCCTCTCCTTGCGCGTTGAAAAGTTTATTTTCCCGTGCCAGCCCGATCAGCACCTCGCTGATCTCGGCCCGCATGTACTCGATGGGCGGGCGCACCCCCTGCAGCAGCATGCTCCTCAGCTTGGTCCCGGAGACCGACATGACGTCGTGGTCGCCGTGGCTGCAGCTCTTGTCGGTGACGATGCCGTTGCACTTGCTGCAGTAGAAAGGTCCCCGCAGCGGCAGGATGGTGATCCCCAGGTCGTCGAAGCTCCGGCAGAGCTCCTGGGCCTGGTACATTCCGTAATAGTCGCCGACCCCGGCATGGTCCCGGCCCACGATGAAGTGGGTGCAGCCGTGGTTCCTGCGGATCAGCGCATGGAAGACGGCCTCGCGCGGACCCGCGTAGCGCATCGGCGTGGAGAGGAGCCCGAGGGCCGCGTGGGCCCGCGGGTAGAACTGCTCGAACATGGCTCGATAGGCGCTGACAACCGCCAGCGGGGAGAAGTCGTCCGGCTTCTTCCAGCCGATCAGGGGCTGGACGAAGATGCCGTCGGCGAACTCCATCCCCACCCGCTGCAGGTACTCGTGAGCCCTGTGGATCGGGTTGCGGGTCTGGAAACCGACCACCGTCTTCCACCCCTTGGCCTTGAAGAGGGCCTTGGTTTCCGCCGGAGTGAGGTTCAGGTCTGGAAAGGCGAAGGAAACGCGCTTGAGGAGCAGGACGGAACCGCCGACCCGCCAACGGGAGCGCTCGGCCTCCTTCCTGACGCCGGGATGGGCCATCTCATCGGTGCCGAAGACCTTGCGAAGATCGTCTGCCTGCACCTGGAAGACGTCCAGTACCGTCAATTCCCCCACCGGCTCGCCGGCCTCGTTCACCAGCGTCACTCGCTCGCTCGCCGAGACCTCGCGGCGCAGCCCTTCCGGAAGCTCGAGGGTCACCGGAATGGTCCACGGGCTGCCGTCGGCAAGGCGCATCTCGTCGACCACCGAGCGATAGTCGCGGCTCCCCATGAACCCCTTCAGCGGATGGAGCACCCCGTCGATCAGGTTGACCAGCTCCAGCCAGGACTCCGCGTTTATCTGCAACCGCACCGGGGCATTCATCGTGACAGCACTCCTCTCTGGCGAAGAAACTCCGCCAGCTTGGCGAAAGACTCCTCAGCCGGCTCGCTTCCGGTCTCCAGGGTCAGGTCGGGGGATCTCGGGACCTCGTAGACGTCGTCGATGCCGATCAGGTTGTTCATCTGGCCGTTGCGGTTTTTCTGGTAATGGCCCTGAACGTCCCGCTCCATCACCACATCAAGCGAGCTCCTCAGGTAGATCTGGATGTAGTTGGTGAGTTTTCTGCGCAGGAAATCGCGGACTTCGTAGTAGGGGGCGATGTTGGCGACCACGACGGTGATGCCGCACTCGCTCAGCTGCTGGGCGGTGAAGGAGATCCTCTTGATGTTGAAGATCCGCTCCTGCCTGGTGTAACCGAGGTCGTTTTCAAAAAACCGCCTGACCTCGTCCCCATCGAGCAGCTTGACCGCCCTTCCCCCCTCTTTCAGCTCGGCTGCCAGTTTCCTGGCGAGGGTGGTCTTGCCTGCTCCGGAGATGCCGGTAAGCCAGATCACCGGCATGGGCTCTTCCGATTGGAGGGGCGCCGGAGGAGTATTAATTGGAGCTTTATAACGAGCTTCTTCATTAGACATGCTGGGGAGGATTGTGCAATGGCTATGCCATGGATCGGCGGGGGACAAGTGGCCGGAATTGCTAGGTAACAGGGCGGGATACTGCGTCAAAAAATTGAATGACAGGGGAGACGGTGACGCGAGGGGCGGAGCCCCCGGAACGACAGGGGAGGTGACAACGTGGCTCCGACACGGGGCGGGGAGCCGGTTATTTACTGTCCGGGGAGCTTCCTGGCGATCATGTTGAGGCTTATCAACTCGTCCTTAAACCTGAAGGTGCTGTCGTCCTGGAACATGCCGAACTCTTCCACCTTCATGATGAGGGAGAAGCCGGCCTCGTTCAGAAAGTAGGTGAGGAAATCCTCGTTGAGCCCGACGCCGTGGTGATCGTACTGGTTCATGTGGCCGCCGAAGATCATGCGCATCACATGGAAGCGCTCGTCCACGGTCAGCCTCTCCTTTTCCAGAAAGATACGCGCCAGCACGTCCAGGTCCGGGACGCTCACGTACAGGGTGCCGAAGGGCTTCATGGCACGGTGCCACTCCTTGAGCGTCGCCAGCAGTTCCGACTGGTAGTCGAAGTGCTCCAGGGTGTGGGAGGAGTAGATGGCATCGAGGGAGGAATCAGGGAAGCGGGAGAGGTCGTTGGCATTGCCCAGGTGGTCGACGTGCGGCGCGGGAGAGATGTTCATGATCTCCCACCCCTCTGCCGGGACAACGCCGCCGATGTGTAGTCTTCGCAGCATGCTGCCTCCTGTAGACGCGGCCCCCACCTAGAAGGGGGTCTGCGCGGCGCCGTCGAACTCGTCGGCGGTGGGATCCATGACCTTCCCTCTGGCGTCTTTTCCGGAGAACTTGAAGACCATGTGCGAGGGGTCGATGGTGGCGTTGTTGGTGGAATTCTGGCTCAGTATGAAGGTCACGGTCGCCTGCTGGTTGTTGGGATCATAGACGACGCTGCTGGGGTTTTGCGGGATGTAGGCCTCGGTCGGCAGTACCGAGAGCATGTTGTTGTAATACCCCGCCACTCCGCCGCTGGCCTTGTTTATGGTCCAGTTGCTGGTGTCCTGTACCGATTCCGCGTCCATCTGGGAGTCGAAGCTGAAGGTCAGGGTGAATTGCTTCGACTGGTTCGGCTGCTGCGTCACCTGGTTCACGCCTAAAAGTGCCATGAGGTCGGTCCCGGCCTGAAGCGCCGTACCGAAGTTGTCGAGTGTCCCCCCCCCTGCCGAAACCATTTTGGGTTGGGCGATGGTGGCCTTCAACAGGGCGCCCTGGGTGGCGTCGAGGTTGGTCACGGTATCGACTTCCTTCTGCGCGTTGGTGGCGTCCCCCAACTCGGAATAGGCGACACCGAGTTCGACGTGGGCGGCGACCATCTTCGGCCTGATCTTGACCGCCTGGGTCAGTTGCTTGACCGCCTCCGAATACTTCCCCTCCTTGTTGTAGGTGGCCCCCAGGGCGTAGTAAGGGTTGGGGTCTTTCGGGGCCATGCGGATGACCTTCTTGAACTGGTTTTCCGCGTCGGAATAGCGGCCGATCTGCTGGTACATCTGCCCGAGGGTATAGGGCGCAACGGTATCGGTCGGATTCAGCTTGATGGACGCCTTGAATTCCTTTTCGGCATTGCTGTAATCCTTTTTGGACATGTAAATGTTGGCCATCGTGCTGTGGACGGAATCCTGCGACGGGTCGATCGAGAGCGAGCTCTTCAGGGTCTTGATGGCTTCGCTGATCTTGTTCTGCTTGATGTAGGCATTGGCCAGGAAGTTGTACGACTGGGTGTTGGTCGGATCCATGGCGATGGACCGCTTGAACTCGTTCGCGGCCTTGGTGTAGTCCTTCTTCTGGTAGGCGTCGATGCCGCTGCTGAGCGCATTGCTCGCCATCGTCTGCTGCCCCTGTTGAACGGACCCGAGAGTGTTGAATACGTCGTATGCAGAGGCGGAGCCGGTACTTGCCATACATCCCTCCATGGCTTTAGGTGGCATTCGGTGTAGGGTCTTTCGGCCTTTCTTCAGGAAACTTGAGGAAAAGATGCCTGCTGGGCTAATAAATTCCTTCAAGGGGTGCTCTTCATGAGATGGGCCGAAAGACAGATTGCAACGGGTATGCCATGGGAGTTATGGGAAAGGGAGGCAGTGGGGAGCACCGGGGAGACCGATCGTGGCGTCGTGGGGCTAGAAGGGAAGTGTCGCCCAGCCGTCGAACTCGTCGGCTCTCGGATCCATGGTCTTGCCACGGGCATCGGTGCCGGAGAACTTGAAGACGAGGTGGGAGGGATCGATGGTGGCGTTGTTGGTGGAGTTCTGGCTCAATATGAAGGTGACGGTGGCCTGCCGGTTTTCGGGGTCGTACACGACGCTGGTGGGGTTTTGCGGGATGTAGGCCTCGGTCGGCAGCATGGAGAGCATGTTGTTGTAGTACCCCGCGACCCCGCCGCTGGCCTTGGTCATGGTCCAGTTACTCAGGTCCTGGACCGATTCCGCATCCATTTCAGAATCGAAGGTGAAGGTCAGGGTGAACTCCTTGGACTTGTTCAGCTCATGTGTCGCGGGATTGACTCCCAAAATTGTCAGGAGTTCGGTCCCCGGCTCCAGGGCGGTTCCGAAGTTGTCGTTGGCTCCCCCGCCTACCGCTAATAATTTGGGTTGTGCGATAGTTGCCTTGAGAAGGGCACCCTGCGCGGCGTCGAGATTGGTCACGCTAGTCACCTCCCTCTGCGCCTTGTAGCTGTCGCCCAATTCGGAATAGGCCACGCCGAGCTCGAAGTGGGCGGCTACCATCTTCGGCCTCAGCTTGACAGCCTGGGCCAGTTGCTTCACCGCCTCCGCATTCCTTCCCTCCTTGTTGTAGGTGGCCCCCAAGGCGTAGTACGGGTTGGGGTCGTTGGGTGCCATGCGGATCACCTTCTTGAACTGGTTTTCCGCATCGGTATAGCGGCCTAACTGCTGGTACATCTGTCCCAGCGTATAGGGCGCCACGGTGTCCGCGGGATTCAACTTGATGGCTTCCTTGAATTCCTTCTCCGCCTTCGCATAGTCCTTTTGGGACATGTAGATGTTCGCCAGGGTGCTGTGGACCGAGTCCTGCGAGGGATCGATCGAAAGGGAGTTCTTCAGGGTCTTTATCGCCTCGCCCAGCTTGTTCTGCTTGATGTAGGCGTTGGCCAGGTAGTTGTACGATTGGGGGTTGCTCGGGTCCATGGCGATGGCCCGCTTGAACTCGCTCGCGGCCTTGGTGTAGTCCTTTTTCTGGTAGGCGTCGATGCCGCTGCCGAGCGCGTTGCTGGCCATGGCCTGCTGGTTTTCGGTGGAGGAGAGAGTGCTGAAGAATTCGTAGGCTTTGCCTGAAGTGACGCCGTCCAGAAGGTTTGCCATAATCCCTCCAAATCGCAATTGATGGGGGCTACGGGTCTACTTTTTCCGGTACGCAAGTTTAACGCAAAAAAGGTCTGTGTCACGTCAGTGCAGCGGGAAGGGAAGACCCCTCACCCGGGTCGGGGTGAGGGGCTGGTGTTGGTGTTGCAGCGTTTTCAGCCGTTGACGCAGCGGCGCAGGGTGGTCAGGGACTCGCGTGCCGCCTGGTTCCACGGTTCGAGCTGGGTCACCTTCCCGTAGAAGGTCTCGGCTTCCTCGGGGCGATCCAGCATGATGCAGATGTTCCCCAGGTTCATCAGGGTATCGATGTTGCGCGGCTCCTTCTTCAGCTGGTCGAGGTAGATCTCGATGGCGCCGTCCACGTTGCGTCTCTCGACGAAGTAGAAGTCGGCCAGGTTCTTCTGGAAGGTGCTGTTGCCCGGCACCAGCGCCGCCGCCTTCTCGTAGTGAGCCAGCGCCTCTTCCGTCTGACCTCTTTCGTGGTAGAGCACTGCGAGGTCGTTATGGGCCGCCGGAAAGTCGGGGTAAACCGCCACGATTTTCTCCAGTTCCGCGATGGCAGCGTCGGCATTGCCCTGCGCCGCCAGCGCCCGGGCTTTTTCATAAAGATCCTCTGCCGGCTCTTCGTCCTCCGGGACAGACGCCCCCTCCGGCTGGCGATTCCTCAGCTCCGTCAGGCGCTCGCGCACCGTCTGGTTCCAAGGTTCGACCTCCAGCGCCCTCTGGTAGAACGACTCGGCTTCCGCCGGCTGCCCCACGCCTTCGCTGATGATGCCGAGGTTCAGCAGGGTCTCGAGGTCTCTGGGCGATCTCCTGTGCAGCTCCAGGTAGATGGAGATAGCCTCGTCAATCTGCCCTTCCTCGACGTAGAGCAGGTCCGCGAGGTTCTTCTGGTACGTGTTCTCCTCCGGGCTGAGTTCGACCGCGCGGCGGTAGTGCCGTAGCGCCTTATCGCTGAGGCCTAGGCTGTAGTAGAGAGCGCCCATGTCGTTATGGGCCACGGCGTGGTCGGGATATCTCTCCAGGTGCCTTTCCACCGCCTTGGCAGCCTGCAGGTGATTTTCCCCCTTCACCACCGCGGCGATGGCTGCGTACGCCTCGTCGGCCGCGGGCTCGGCCACCGGCGCCGCAGGTAGCGGTGCTGCCGGCGCTGCAGCCGCGGGCCGCGCGGGAGGAGAAGGATGGGCGTGGGCAGCCGCTTCATTGTGGATCAACTTCAGCCCGGTGAAAGCCGGGACATGGACGAAGCGGAAGCGCTCGGCCGCCCTCAGCATGAATTCGCGCAGGGCCCCGTCATTTTCGCCGATTCCGCCGATGCTGTCATGGAGTTCCCTGCGCCACATCGGGTGCGGGGCCACCTCGGATAGCTGGGCCAGTTGCTCGTGGGTGTAGTCGGGCCAGATCATCTTCCCGTAGCTCGTGTGGTTGGCGAAGCTCTGGTGGGGGATGGCGGTGAAGGAGGTGTCGCCGTAGGCCACCATGGCCTCACTGTCCTCCTCCAGTGCCTGAGCGAGGGTCTGGTAGGCATCCTCTTTCATCCTGTCGGCGGCCTCGAGGATGGTGAGGTATCTCCCCGAGGCGATCCTGACGGCGAGGTTGACGCCGGCAAACGCCCCGGGAGCCGGGCTCCTGAGGGAAATCAGGTTCTTATGCCTGCGCTGGAGGTCGGCGATGATGGCCGACTCGGACTGCTCCGAGCCCTGATCGACGACAACGACCTCCATATTCCCCGCCACACTCTGTTCCATGAGGCCGGTCAGGCACTCCCGGATGTGCGACTCCTTGTTCCTGGTCACCACTATGGCGGTAAGTAGGGGCATGCATTCGCCGCCGGCGGCTGCGCCGGGGCGCAATTCTGATTGGCTCATCGTTATCTCCGTTGTATGGGTCTCTTTGATCTGAAGCACTGCATATTTAACGGCAGGGGCTAGGGGCTAGTCCCTCAAAAGTGCGAGGAGAGTCAGGTACGGGAAAGCAACTGCCATGCCAGCTGCCGGGACGGCACCAAGGAGGCCGCGTGCCCCCCCCGGGACGGCGTCGGCCGCCGCGCGGGGAGCCGGGGAGCGCCAGAAGCTTCTTGTGCCGGAGGCAATTCGACTGTGGCAGGGGAGTCAACTTTTTGTATGGAGGAACGGGTCAATAATCCGACAGGCTCTATTCCCCCAGCACGATGAGGAAGACCCCCGTCAGCATCAGCACCGTCGCGACCAGCCCGCCCCTCTCCTCGAACATGTAGCGCCCGTACAGGACGCCGAAGAGGAGGCTCAGCCTCTTGACGGCGATCATGTAGGCCACGTTGGTCGACTTTATGGCATAGATGTGGGCGATTATCTGGAGGGCGTAGAAGAGCGCCGGCAGCGCCGAGGCCGCCACGGTGCCGTTACGCAAGACGCGTCGCAGCTCCCCTTTTCCCATGTACAGGGCCAGTGGAGCCGTAATGAGGACGAGCAGCGGCAAGTCGAGTGCCGCGAAGAACAGGGGAGAGGACAGGGTGATGGCGCGCTTTCCGAGGGCGGAGGTGATGCTGTAGATGGCGGCGACGCAGATCATGCAGAGCGATCCCTTCTCGCGGAACATGGACTTAAGGGGCGCCAGCGGTCCGCCCTGCCCTCGCCGGGCGTTCAGGAGGTATCCTCCTATAGCTACCAGGACGATGCCGCCCCCTCCACAAAGGGAGATCGTTTCGCCGAGGAGCAGAAACGGGACCACCAGGAGGAGGAGCGGTGTCAGGGACAAAAGCGGGAGGGTCAGGTTGAGCGGGGAGAGCTTGAGGGCCTTGGTGTACAGAAAGAGCGCCACGGCCTCCAGCGGGAGACCGGCGAAGAGGCAGAGATAGAATTCCGTGGTCAGGGTGGGGATGGTGAGGAAAGGGAGCGGCAGCAGGAAAAGGGGCATCGCCGGGAGAATCCTCAGCCAGGTGACGAGATACTCGTTGTGCCCGCTGACCGCCTTCTTGGTGAGGGCATCGCTGGTAGCAAGGCAAAACGCCGAGACGACGGTAAGGGGCAGCCAGAGCGGGATCATCGTGAAATCATAGCGCAGATCGCCCCGGCTGCAGGGGCCGGAGACGGCCGTAAATATGGCTGGAGCGGTTGACTATGCCGGAAAAAGCGGCCTAATTTTAATTGGCGTCGAATCCAAGAAACAGGTGATGCGTATGGCAAAGAACGTCCTCATCCCATCGGTGGAAGAAAGGCTGCGAGGATTTATCGAGGTAGGCCGGAGAAACCTGCGGGAGCACGTCCTGGGAAGGGATGAGCGACGCTATCCCACCGTCACCTTGACCCGGGAATTCGGCTGTGAGGGCTATCCGGTGGCCCAACAGTTGCGGACCCTGCTGGAAGAGAGGAGCGGCCACAATTGGGTGGTGATGGACCGGGCCCTTCTGGAGGCGGTGGCGCAGGATCACGACCTGTCGCAAGATCTCCTGCGAGATATCGGCAACAAGAACCGCTTCCTCGACGATATGCTTTCCACCTTCTCCAGCAGGTGGAAGAGCGACAAGGACTACTACCGGCTCCTCTGCCGCCAGATCATCTCCCTGGCCCAGGAAGGAAATGTGATCCTGGTCGGCCGCGGAGCCACAATTTTGACCCAGGAGACCGGTAACTGCTTCCACTTCAGGATCGTCGCCCCCATGGCTTTCAAGGTGCGCTCGGTGGAGAGCCGCATGGGACTCTCTTCCGACGAGGCGCGGGACCTGATCGAAAGCAAGCAGCGTCAGCGCGACGCTTTCCTCAAGGATTTTCTGGGACGCGACATCACGGAGCCTACTCTTTACCACCTGATATTCAACAATGCCAGGTGCACATCCGGGCAGATCGCGAAGCTCATGGCCGAGGTCATCATGCCGGCCCAAGCGGCCTAGGGCTCGAGCGGCTTTCGGCACCGCAGGCCGAGGGTCACACTCTACCTATCCCTGCCAGTGACGGAGGAAGTATGAAACGCCATCAAATCGCTCTGGGAATATTGGAAGGAGCGCGCAATGTCAGCGCTATTGCCAAGTCACTGGCCGATGCCGCCGAAGAGGCTGCCGGCGAGGGAGTAGGCGCCGAGTACGATGCCGCGGTAAGGATGATGGTGCATCGGCTGGCCCGGCTGTGCAGGGTCGATGAAATCGAATACGGCTTCGATCCCGTCACCTTGAAAGATAACTACTGTCTGCTGATGAACGAGTGCCGAACGAGGGCTGATGAGGAAACCGGGGGGAGGCGGGTCGAGGAGAGGTCACCCTGTTGCGTCCCGCCAATCGGGCTTAGCTCCCCGGAAGCGGCCAAGGGTAATGAGGGAGACTTCGGGCCGTATGTTTACCCTCAGGGGGACCAGGCTCTCCCCGAGGCCGGCGCTGACGATGAGGGTGCTCTGCCCTAAGCGGTACAGGCCGTAGTCCCAGCAGGGGAAGAAGCCCATGGCGGGAACGAAGCAGGCCCCGATGAAGGGGAGGCGGAGCTGACCGCCGTGGGTATGCCCGGCCAGCATGAGATCGACGCCGTGCCTCACCGCATCAGGAAAGGGATGCGGTGAATGAGAGAGCAGCACCCGCGGTGAATTGGTATCAGCCTCATCCAGCGCCAGCTCCAGCCGGTCCCGCCGCGTTACCGGATCATCCACCCCCACCAGCCACAGCCTCCCTCCCCCCTTCTCGATGGCGGCGGAAGTGTTGCTTAGCACCCGCACACCAGCCTGCTCCAGCTTCTCGTTGAACTCCTCCGCCCGCTCCAGCCTCCAGTCATGATTGCCCGGAACGGAATAGATGGGACAGTTGGAGGACCTCCTGATGCCGGCGACCAGATCCAGGGCCGGGATCAGGGAGGGGGCCTCACCCTGGACGAGGTCGCCAGTCAGCACCACGATGTCGAAGTTCCTCAGCCTGAGCAGCCTTAGGAGCTCTTCCCCACCGTTGCCGAACTCCTTGTCGTGCAGGTCGCTGAGATGCAGAATGGTGAAACCTTCGAAGGAAGGGGGAAGGCCCATCACCGGCACCCGGTACCGGCGCACAGCGACGGAGAGCCTCTCCAGGTATAGATACGGGAAAAGGGTCACGCTTCCCATAAGGAACATGCGTCTTGACAGCACTGCCATCGGTCGGACCTCCGGACGTGCAGGAAAGTATAGCATACGGGTTCGAGTCCCCGTTCCCAGGAGCGCCTCCCCGGTTGCCTCAGAGGCGGGAGGCAAGGCCGGGAGGCCCGTCCCTGTAAGCGCAGAGAGGCCTTCCTTTGCGGCCTTTGCGTCTCCGCGTGGGGCGATTTTTTGACTTCCTGCGCCCCTGCGGCTATGATGGCGCGGTGTCATGGAGGATGCGGATGGCTGATTTCGCGGTGAGCGAAGAGAAGAACCGTTGGCTGAAGAGCAGGATGGAGCTTTTGGGGGTGCGCGAGGAGGATCTGGAGGAGCGCTTCATCCACGCCTCCGGGCGCGGGGGCCAGCACGTCAACAAGAGCTCCTCCTGCGTCTACCTGAAGCATCTGCCGACGGGGGCCGAGGTCAAGTGCATGGAGTCCCGCAGCCAGTCTCTCAACCGGTTCCTGGCCAGGCGCTACCTGCTCGAGAAGGTTGAAGCTCTCTCCGGGAAGCCGACCAAGAAAGATCTCGCCGTGGAAAAGCTCAGGAGGCAAAAGGCCAGGCGCAAGAGGCGAAGCGGGACCAAGTATCCGGGCCCCGCTGCAGCGCAAGCAACGGGCGCTGTCGCGGAGGAGCCTGCCGATCTGCCGGAATCCCTTGATTGAGGTAACGACAAGGATGACGGCCGTGGCCGGTGGCGGCCCTGAATGATGTTCACGCCCAGGCGGTCAAAGATCCGCCATGAGAATCTGGCAAGGAAAATGCTAATGACCAGGAGATGGGCAACCCCGCGATATCAGACCGGTCGGCACTGCGGGATGGGCCTCTGACGGGACCTCGGCTCCCGCAAACAGAGTTCCGGCAGCTAAAAAAAAGTTGACAACATTATTAGGTGAAGGGTATAAATTTACTTATCCTCAATCAGACCTAAGCATCGATCCTTATAAAACCCCATATTTCTCATACCCGAATTCGCACCGACACCTCAAGGCCACTACAAATTCACAGACCTTAGCATATTAGGCAGTCCGCGCATGTCACCCATGCCCACTCATCCGTGAAACACGTCAATACGATACCCGCCACTCGCATCCAGGCATCGCCGAATCGATGTGCAGTTTCGCCATATCAGGAGAACAGATGAATTTACAGGAACTTAAAGAGAAGAAGATTAACGATCTCACGGCGATTGCCAAGGGTCTCAACATAGAGGGGGCTTCGAGCCTGCGCAAGCAGGACTTGATCTTCGCCATCCTCAATGCCCAGACCGAGAAGAACGGGATGATCTTCGGCGAAGGGGTGCTGGAGACGTTGCCGGACGGTTTCGGATTCCTCAGGGCACCGGACTACAACTACCTCCCGGGGCCGGACGACATCTACGTCTCTCCTTCCCAGATCCGCCGCTTCAACCTGCACACAGGTGATACCGTGGCGGGCCAGATCCGCCCCCCGAAGGAAGGCGAGCGCTACTTCGCCCTGCTGAAGGTCGAGACGGTCAACCACGAATCCCCCGAGGTGGCGCGAGACAAGATCCTCTTCGACAACCTCACTCCGCTCTACCCGGAAGAGAAGCTCAAGCTCGAGACCACCCACGACAACATGTCGACCCGCGTGATGGAACTTATCGCACCGATCGGCAAGGGGCAGAGGGGCCTGATCGTGGCACCCCCCCGGACCGGCAAGACCATGCTGATCCAGAACATCGCCAACTCGATCGCTGAAAATCACCCCGAGGTCTTCCTGATCGTGCTCCTGATCGACGAGAGGCCGGAAGAGGTGACCGACATGCAGCGCTCGGTCAGGGGCGAGGTGGTCTCGTCCACCTTCGACGAGCCGGCTTCCCGCCACATCCAGGTGGCCGAGATGGTCATCGAGAAGGCCAAGCGACTGGTCGAGCACAAGCGCGACGTCGTCATCCTGCTCGACTCCATCACCCGTCTGGCCCGCGCCTACAACACCGTCATCCCGCCCTCCGGCAAGATCCTTTCCGGCGGTGTCGATTCAAACGCCCTGCACAAGCCGAAGCGCTTCTTCGGCGCCGCGAGGAACATCGAGGAAGGGGGCTCCCTGACCATCATCGCCACCGCGCTGATCGACACCGGCAGCAAGATGGACGAGGTCATCTTCGAGGAGTTCAAGGGCACCGGCAACATGGAGCTCCACCTGGACCGCAAGCTGGTCGAAAAGAGGACCTTCCCCGCCATCGACATCAACAAGTCCGGCACCAGGAAGGAGGAGCTGCTGATCGAGAAGTCCTCCCTCAACCGCATCTGGATCCTCAGGAAGGTGCTCCACCCCATGAACGTGGTCGATTCCATGGAGTTCCTGATCTCCAAGCTGCAGGGGACCAAGAGCAACAAGGACTTCCTCGATTCCATGAGCAAGTGAAAAAAATGTTGAAACTTTGGGCCGATGGTGTTATTTGTACATACTTTCCGGCTTTAAATCATGCATAGTTAACGGGGCGGCGCCCCGCGAGGAGGAAGATATGAAGGCAGAAATCCACCCCAAGTACGATGAAATTACGGTCAAATGCCTCTGCGGCAACCAGTTCCAGACCCGTTCCACCAAGGCTGAGATCTCCACGGAGATCTGCTCGCAGTGCCACCCGTTCTACACCGGGAAGCAGAAACTGATCGATACCGCGGGCCGCGTCGAGCGCTTCCGCAAGAGATACAACATCGAGGCAAAGCCGACCCAAGATTAAGGGCTCTCGCGTTTGCGGATCCATTGAGGGGATTTTGTCTATGGCGAAATCCCCTTATTTCGTTTATTGTATGAGCACCATGGCCTTTGAAGGATCTTCATGAAGGTTGCGCTTCTCCAACACACCCCCGAGCCCGAGTTGACCATCGCACTGGCGGCCCGGCTCTGCTATTCCCACGTCGGCATAGATGCGCTCAAAGAGAAGCTCTCCGGCGCCGATATCAAGAACTTCCTCGACAAGATCATGTCACTTGGTCACCAGTCGGTGCTGGAGCACGCCTCCTTCACCTTCGGGATCGAGGGCATCTCGCGGGTCACGACCCACCAGTTGGTCCGGCACCGGGTCGCCTCCTATTCACAGCAGTCCCAGCGCTACGTCTCCCACAAGGAGCGATTCGCCGTCGTCACCCCCCCCTCGATAGCCGGGAACCCGGAGTTGCTGGAAAAGTTCGAGGCCCAGGTGGCAGCACTCCACGCGACCTACGCCGCATTCGTCGAGGCCGGGGTGCCGGCCGAGGATGCACGGTACCTGCTGCCGAACGCCACCGAGACCAAGATCATCGTCACCATGAACGGACGCGAGCTGCTGCACTTCTTCGGGGTGCGGTGCTGTGAGCGGGCGCAGTGGGAGATCCGGGCCATGGCGATCGAGATGCTCAGGCTGGTCCGCCCGATCGCTCCGACCGTCTTCGGCAAGGCCGGTCCCGGCTGCCTCAATGGCCCATGCCCGGAAGGGTCGATGTGCTGCGGCAAGATGGCGGACGTCCGGGAGTTTTTCCAGGGGTTGTAAACCGGGTAGGGTTTCTTTCAGGGCCCGCATGGCGGGCTTCACAAGAGGTAACCATGTCAAAGATTAACATAGGCGGACAGGCCGTACTTGAAGGCGTGATGATGCGGGCACCCCGCTCGCTGGCCATCGCCGTCAGGCGTCCCGACGGGGTGATATCGGTAAAAAGCGAGACGGTGATCCCTCTTTCGGAGAGATTCCCCATCGTCAAGCTCCCCATCGTCAGGGGAGCGGTGGCGCTTTTCGCCTCCCTGGTGACCGGCATCAAGGCGCTCAACTTCTCCGCCAACGAGGCACTCGCCGAAGGCGAGGAGAAGGAGGAGCTCTCCAGCTGGGCCGTCGGCGGGACCATGGCCGCGGCCTTCGGGTTCGGCATCGTCCTCTTCTTCATCATGCCCCTCTACCTGACCAAGCTGCTGGTCCCCGTCATCGGCGGCTCCAACATAGCTTTCAACCTGGTGGACGGCGTGATCCGGGTTGCCGTCTTCCTGATCTACATCATCGGCATCTCCAGGATGGCCGACATCCAGCGGGTCTTCCAGTACCACGGCGCCGAGCACAAGTCGATCTTCACCTTCGAGGCCGGCGAGGAACTGGTCGTGGAGAACGTCCGCAAGTACAGCTGCCTCCACCCGCGCTGCGGGACGAGTTTCCTGCTGATCGTCATGCTGGTGAGCATCCTGGTCTTCTCTTTGATACCGAAGCTGTGGCCGTTCTACCTCAAGGCCGGCTCCAGGGTCATCCTCCTTCCGCTGATCGCCGGCCTTTCCTACGAGGTCCTGAAATGGACGGCCAAGCATGACGAAAATCCACTGGTGAGGCTCCTGATCGCCCCGGGCCTCGCACTGCAGCGGCTGACCACCCGGGAGCCGGACGACAGCCAGATCGAGGTGGCGATCAAGTCCATGCAGGTCGCGCTCGAGATCAACGGCGGCCACATGGATGACAGGTTGGTTGTTTAAAAACGTGAATGGTGAATAGTGAATGGTGAATAGACTGAAGAGTAGTTTCACTATTCACTATTCACTATTCACCTTTCACAGAGGTTTTTATGTTTGAAAAGATAGCGGAACTGGAAAGACGATTCGAGGAGCTGGAGTCGCTCCTCTCGGATCCGGAGGTGCTGGCGAACCAGACGGAGTTCAGGCGTCTCTCCAAAGAGCACGCCGGGCTTGCCGAACTGGTGGCGGCCTTCCGGGAGTACAAGAAGATCCTCGCCGACATGGAGGACAACAGGGAACTCCTCAAGGAACCGGACCAGGAGATGCGGGAGATGGCGCAGGCCGAGCTTCTGAGCCTTGAAGAGCGCCGCAGCCAACTGGAAGGGGAGATCAAGTTCCTCCTGCTGCCGAAGGATCCCAACGATGACAAGAGCGTCGTCCTCGAGATCCGTGCCGGAACCGGCGGGGACGAGTCTGCCCTCTTCGCGGGCGACCTCTTCCGCATGTACTCCCGCTTCGCCGAGGGTAACCGCTGGCGTGTCGAAGTCATCTCCGCCTCGGAGTCCGAGAAAGGCGGCTTCAAGGAGGTCGTGGCCCTCGTAGAAGGCCAGGGGGTCTTCGCCAAGTTGAAGTACGAGTCGGGAACCCACCGCGTGCAGCGCGTACCGGAGACCGAGGCGCAAGGGCGCATCCACACCAGCGCCTGCACCGTCGCGGTCCTTCCTGAAGCGGAAGACGTCGACATCGATATCAACCCGACCGACCTCAAGATCGACGTCTATCGTTCATCCGGCGCCGGCGGCCAGCATGTCAACACGACCGACTCCGCCGTCAGGATCACCCATATCCCGACCGGAACCGTGGTGGCCTGCCAGGAAGAACGGAGCCAGATAAAGAACCGCGCCAAGGCGATGAAGGTCCTGAAGTCCAGGATCCTCGACTCCATGGTTACCGAGCAGAACGCGAAGATGGCGGCGGACCGCAAGAGCCAGGTCGGCAGCGGCGACAGGAGCGAGCGGATCAGGACCTACAACTTCCCGCAGGGGAGGATGACGGACCACCGGATCGGCCTCACGCTCTACAAGCTCGACGCCATCATGGCCGGCGACATCACCGAGATCACCGCCTCGCTGAGGGCTCACTACCAGATGGAGGCGCTGCAGGCGCAAAGCGAAGGGGCCTAACCCTCCTCGCCCTCCGGGAGAAAGGCGGTGAGAGCCGCGAATGACGTAGGAGCGCCTTCCAGGCGCGAACCTACCTGCGAATGACGTAGGGGCGCCTTTCCAGGCGCGAACCTACCATGGCAGCTGCCGCACCTGCAGTTCTTCACGGCACAAATTCGCGGCGTGGAAGCCGCTCCTACAGAGAGTTCGCCTTTCGGGCATCACGATATGACGACGCAGCGGGAAAAATGGGACGTGCTCAAGATCCTCAACTGGACCAAGGGCTATCTCGCCGAAAAAGGCGTGGAAAACCCGAGGCTTGAGGCTGAGTGGATGCTCTGCGAGGCGCTCCACCTGGACAGGGTCGGCCTTTACCTGAACTTCGACAAGCCGCTGAGCGATGAGGAACTGGCAGCCTACCGGGGCATGGTGGCCCGGCGCGGTAAGCGTGAGCCGCTGCAGTACATCCTGGGGACCCAGGAGTTCATGGGACTCGAGTTCGAGGTCTCTCCCGCGGTCCTGATACCGCGCCACGATACCGAGGTGCTGGTAACGGAGGCGGTGAGGAGAGCGACCGGGACCCGCAGCATCCTCGACATCGGGACAGGAAGCGGCTGCGTGGCGATCGCCCTCGCCAAGGCCCTCCATGATGCGGAGGTCTCGACGATCGATGTCTCGGCCGAGGCCATCGCCGTCGCCCGCGTCAATGCCGAGAAAAACGGGGCGGAGGTCCGGTTCTTCGAGGGTTCGCTCTTCGAGCCCTTCCCCGGACGGCGCTTCGACATGATCGTCTCCAACCCGCCCTACATCCCGGCGGCGGAGATCGCAACCCTGCAGCAGGAGGTCCGGGGGTTCGAGCCGGTCGGCGCCCTCGACGGCGGAGCTGACGGCCTCGATTTCTATCGCGCCATCACTTCGGCCGCTCCCGAGCACCTCAACCCGGGAGGGTGGCTGCTACTCGAAGTCGGTGCGGGGCAGGCTCCCCAGGTGCTCGAATTGCTTCAAAAAAATGGTTTCTCCTCGGAGTCTTTCTCCGAGATCGATCCCGCCGGAATAGAGCGGGTGGTAGGCGGCAGGCTGGCAGAAAGCTAGGCGCCCCTGTTCCTCCTCGACAGAGGCAGGCAATACGCAAAAAGGTAAAAGAGGTAAGAGTGGACAAGCTCATAATTCATGGCGGCAACAAGCTTTCCGGCGAGGTAACCGTAAGTGGTTCCAAGAACGCCGCCCTCCCCATATTCATCTCCACGATCCTGGCGCCCGGGTGCCACGAGATCAGCAACGTCCCCTTCCTGAGGGACATAAACACCACCATCAAGGTGCTGGAACAGCTGGGCGCAAGGGTCGAGGGGAAAGGGAACCTCGTCAAGATCGACACCACCGACCTCAACAGCTTCGAAGCCACCTATGACCTGGTCCGGACCATGCGCGCTTCGGTTCTGGTTCTGGGACCGCTGCTGGCGCGCTTTGGCCAGGCCCGCGTTTCCCTTCCCGGCGGCTGCGCCATTGGGGCACGGCCCATCAACCTGCACCTGCAAGGTCTTGCCGCGCTGGGCGCCGAGATCACCCTCGAGCACGGCTATGTGGAGGCGAAGGCCAAGCGACTCAAGGGCGCGCGGATCAACTTCGACATCTCCACCGTCGGCGGAACCGAGCAGCTCCTTATGGCGGCGGCGACCGCCGAAGGTGAAACCATCCTCGAGAACGCGGCGCGCGAGCCGGAGATCGTCGACCTCGCGGAAATACTGATCAAGATGGGTGCCCAGATCGACGGCGCCGGCACGGATACGGTCCGCATCAAGGGTGTGGAGCAGCTCACCCCGGCGAACCATACGGTAATGCCCGACAGGATAGAAGCCGGGACCTTCATGATTGCCGCGGCCATGACAGGCGGAGATATCAAGATCAACAACATGCGCCTCGACCATCTCGACGCCCTCACCTTCAAGTTGCAGGATGTCGGTGTCGAGATCATCAACAAGGACAACGTGGTCCAGGTGAAAGGGCCTAAGAAGATCAAAAGCGTCAACATCAAGACCAGGCCGTATCCCGGCTTCCCGACCGACATGCAGGCACAGTTCATGGCTCTCATGTGCATCGCGGAGGGGACCAGCGTCATCACGGAGAACATCTTCGAGAACCGCTTCATGCACGTGTCCGAGCTCCTCCGTTTTGGCGCCGACATCATCGTCGAGGGCCATAGCGCCACCGTGAAGGGCGTGAAGAAGCTTTCCGGAGCCCCGGTCATGGCGACCGACCTGCGTGCCTCGGCCTCCCTGATCCTGGCCGCCCTGGCAGCGGACAACACCAGCGAGATCTCCCGCATCTATCACCTCGACCGGGGCTATGAAGCGATCGAGAAGAAGCTCGCCGCGCTGGGCGCCGACATCACCAGGGTTCAGGACAACAACCAGGTGTAATCCCCCGTTGTTTAAAGAAGGTTCGAAGTCCCCCTTGTCAAAGGGGGATTTAGGGGGATTTAGCTTTGGCTTCGGTCAGACAGAGGCAATCCCCCCCAGCCCCCCTTTATCAAGGGGGGAGCCTGAGCAAAGCCCCCCTTTGAAAAAGGGGGAGCTAGTACAAAGCCCCTTTGATGGGGACAGTTTCTATCACTGCAGAGGTTCTCATGCCAGATTTCATCACCATTGCCATACCGAAAGGACGGATCCTCCAGGATTCCGTCGCCCTCTTCAAGAAGATCGGCATCGACTGCGAGGAGCTTCTCTCGGACACGAGGAAGCTGGTCTTCGAAAACGAGGCGCAGAAGATGCGCTACATGATCGTCCGCGCCACCGACGTGCCGACCTATGTCGAATACGGCTGCGCCGACCTGGGCATCGTCGGGAAGGACACCCTGATGGAGCAGGAGAAGGACCTCTATGAACCGCTCGATCTGAAATTCGGTTACTGCCGGCTGATGGTAGCGGAACCGGCTGAGCTTTCCAGCAAGGACGACCCTTCCGCCTGGAACAACATCAGGATCGCGACGAAGTACCCGAACGTCACCGAGAAGTACTTCGCTGCCAAGGGCGTCCAGGTCGAACTCATCAAGCTCTACGGCTCCATCGAGCTGGCCCCGTTGGTGGGCCTTTCCGAGCGCATCGTGGACCTCGTTTCCACCGGCGAGACCCTGAAGCAAAACGGACTGGTGGAGATCGAGACCATTGCCGAGATCACCTGCAGGCTCATCGTGAACCGGGCCAGCCTCAAGACCAAGCATGACCGGATCTCCAAGATCATCCAGGGGCTGGAGCAGCACATCTAGAGAGGTTCTACATGGAAAAGAAGTTGGCTGACGCCCTGCTTGATTTCTATCAGAAGATCCTGAAACCCGACTTCGAATCAATCAATGAAAAGCTGACTGAGCATGACGAGCGGATGTCACAGGTACTAGGCCATCTCGATTCCATTTATAACCGCATCGGAAGGCTGGAAGACCAGGTGAAGGAATCGCAGGCGAGACTTGATTCAATCGAGCAGCAGCTGGGCAAGTAACTCCGGCTGTCTGTGCTCTTAATTTAATTGTCCCAGCGAGGTTGAAGATGCAGTTCCTCGATATATCGGAAGAGGGTTTTCAGGCAAAATTTGATGCCATCGTCGAGCGCGGCGAGGAGTCAGGCCGCGAGGTGGAAGAGGTCGTTCTCGGCATCATCAGCGACGTGCGCAAGCGCGGTGATGACGCCCTCCTAGAATACACCAAGCGCTTTGACCGCCTCGAATGCGACGCGGCCGGTCTCGAGGTAACCGGGGAGGATTTCGAGAAGGCCTTTTCCCACCTGGATGAACAGGACCTCTCGGCCCTGAAGCTCGCCGTGGAAAGGGTGACCCGGTTCCACGAAAAGCAGAAGCAGCAGAGCTGGATCTCCACCGAGGAAGCGGACATCATGCTGGGCCAGAAGGTGACACCGCTCGCCAAGGTCGGCATCTACGTCCCCGGCGGCAAGGCCTGCTATCCCTCCAGCGTGATAATGAATGCCGTTCCGGCCAAGGTCGCTGGTGTCGGCGAAATCATCATGGTGGTTCCCGCCCCCGGAGGGGAGCTCAATCCGCACGTACTTGTGGCGGCAAAGCTTGCCGGGGTAGACCGCATATTCAAGATCGGCGGAGCCCAGGCTGTCGCGGCCTTGGCCTACGGCACAAAGACCATCCCGCGCGTCGACAAGATCACCGGCCCCGGCAACATCTACGTCGCCACCGCGAAGAAGCTGGTCTTCGGGCAGGTCGGGATCGACATGATCGCCGGACCGAGCGAGATCCTGGTGATCAACGACGGCAGCGGAAATCCCGTCCACATCGCAGCCGACCTGCTGTCGCAGGCGGAGCACGACGAGCTGGCGTCGTCAGTCCTCATCACTACCGACCGCGCCTTCGGCGAGGCTGTCGCTATTCAGGTCGAGCAGCAGCTGAAGGTGCTTTCCAGGGAAGCCATCGCAAGGAAGTCCTGGACGTCGTTCGGCGTCATCATCGTGGCCGGCAACCTCGAGGAGGCCATCGCCTTCTCCAACAGGATCGCCCCGGAGCACCTGGAGCTGGCGGTGGAGAACCCGTTCGAGATCCTGCCGCTGATCACCAATGCAGGCGCCATCTTCATGGGACACTACACGCCGGAAGCGGCGGGTGACTATCTTGCCGGGCCTAACCACACCCTTCCCACCGGCGGTACGGCCCGGTTCTTCTCCCCCCTGTCGGTTGACGACTTCGTCAAGAAAAGCTCCATCATCCACTTCACCCGGGGCGGCCTGCAGAGGGTCGGCAAAGATATCGTCCGGATCTCGGCTCTCGAGGGTCTGGACGCTCATGGCAGGTCGGTGAGCCTCAGGCTGGACGACTAGTAACGATTTTTTTCAATTTGCTGTTTTTGAAGTTCATCGAGGAGGCGACATGGCAAGATCGGCAGTCATCGAGCGGATCACCAAGGAGACGCAGATCAAGCTCTCCCTGGAAATCGACGGTAAGGGAGAGGCGCAGATCTGCACGTCCGTACCCTTTCTGGACCACATGCTGGACCTCTTCGCCCGGCACGGCCTGTTCGACCTGAAGGTCGAGGCCCACGGCGATATCGACATCGACTTCCACCACACCGTTGAGGACATCGGCATCGTCCTGGGATCGGCGTTCAAGGAAGCCCTCGGCGACAAATGCGGCATCCGCCGCTACGGCAATGCCGTCGTCCCCATGGACGAGACCTTGGCCAGCGTGGCAACCGACCTGTCGGGGAGGCCTTACCTGGTCTACAACGTTCTTCTGCCGAAGGTCAAAATCGGGGAGTTCGACGTGGAGCTGGTCAGGGAATTCTTCCAGGGTTTCGTCAACCACTGCGGGGCCAACCTCCATGTCAACCTCATGTACGGTGACAACGTCCATCACATCGTGGAAGCCTGCTTCAAGGCGGCCGCACGAGCCCTTGACCAGGCGACGCAGATGGACCCGAGGATCGAAGGGGTCATGTCGACCAAGGGGAAGCTGTAGAGGCTTCCATTCGGCATTACCAGAGCCGGCGGCGCCCTCACCCTGACCCTCCTCCCTGACCCTCTCCCGTAGGGCGAGGGGATGTGGACCTGAATCCTTCTCCCCCCGGGAGAAGGTGCCCCGAAGGGGCGGATGAGGGAAGTTGCCACGGCGCACTCCCGCCGTATCTGGGAGCTGTTAACAGGGATATGAAACCTCAAGATCGACTAGCTTAACGGCACTTCGGTGCCTAAAGGATTCAGATATGATCGCAATAATTGACTACGGCATGGGTAATCTCCGCTCAGTCCAGAAGGGGTTTGAAAAGGTCGGTTTCGAAGCGGTGGTCACCTCCGATCCGAAGGTCCTGCTCGATGCGGAGCGGGTCGTTCTTCCCGGGGTCGGTGCCTTCCGTGACTGCATGCGCAATCTGGAGGAAGGTGGATTCATCGACCCGATCTTCAAGGTGATCGGGGCCGGCAAGCCCTTCCTCGGGATCTGCCTGGGCCTGCAGCTCCTTTTCACCGAGAGCGAGGAATTCGGCCTACACAAAGGGCTCAACATTATCCCCGGGCGCGTCCTCCGCTTTCCGGAAGGGATGGAAGAAGCCGACGAGGAACTGAAGGTCCCGCATATGGGATGGAACCAGCTTTCCGTGAAGCGGCAGGCTCCCGTCTTTGAAGGCGTAGCTGACGGCACGAACGTGTACTTCGTGCACTCGTACTACGTAAAGCCGGAGGACGACAACGTCATAGCCTCCACGACTCGCTACGGCATCGATTTCTGCTCCTCCATCTGGAAGGACAACATCGTGGCCACGCAGTTCCACCCGGAGAAATCCCAGGACAAGGGGCTGGCGATGCTGAGGAATTTTGCGGAGATGAAGTAATCTTTCGAATGATGATATTGGAGCTGAAATGATAGTTATTCCCGCGATCGACCTGAAGAATGGCTGCTGCGTCCGCTTGGAGCAGGGGCTGATGGATAAGGATACCGTCTTCAATGACAACCCCGGCGCCCAGGCTGCCGAGTGGCAGCGACAGGGGGGCGAGCTCCTGCATATCGTCGATCTTGACGGCGCCTTCGCCGGCGAGCCCAAGAACCGCACGGCCATCGAGAACATCGTCAAGTCCGTTACCATCCCCACCCAGCTCGGCGGCGGGATCAGGGACATAGCCACCGTCGAAGCCTACCTTTCCCTCGGCATCGGCCGGGTCATCATCGGGACTGCCGCCCAGAGAAATCCGGAGTTCGTGAAGGAGGCATGTGCCCTCTTCCCCGGAAAAATCGTGGTCGGCATTGACGCCAAGAACGGCATGGTCGCCGTCCAGGGTTGGGCTGAGGTCACCGGCATCACCGCGACCGACCTGGCCAAACAGTTCGAGGGCTACGGCGTATCCGCCATCATCTACACGGATATCAGCCGCGATGGGATGATGCAGGGCCCGAACATCCAGGCGACCAAGGCGCTGGCCGAGGCCATCAGCATCCCCGTCATTGCCTCCGGTGGGCTCTCCTCTTTGAAGGATATCGAGAACCTGATGGCCATTGAATCCTCCGGGGTCACCGGGGTCATCACCGGCAAGGCCATCTATTCCGGCGCCATCAAGCTTGCAGAGGCGATTGCACTTACCAAAAGGGCAGCGTGACAGCAGCCACGTTTAAGGCGCCGGCTCTAAATCCCCCCGTTCCCCCTTTTCCAAAGGAGGGACCGTTGCACCTCAAGGGGAATAGCTTCTACTAGTTTTGGAGAACGAACAGTGCTGACAAAAAGGATTATTCCCTGTCTTGACGTCAAGGGTGGAAGGGTTGTGAAAGGGGTCCAGTTCCTGGGTCTTCGTGATGCCGGCGATCCTGTCGAGATCGCGGAACTCTACGACAGCCAGGGCGCTGACGAGCTCACCTTCCTCGACATCACCGCCTCCTCTGACGACCGCGACATCATCATCGACGTGGTGCGCCGCACCGCCGAGCGCGTCTTCATGCCGCTCACCGTCGGCGGCGGCGTAAGGGTGGTCGAGGATATCCGCAGGCTTCTCAACGCTGGCGCCGACAAGGTTTCCATCAACACCGCCGCTGTACACCGCCCCGAGTTCGTCAGCGAAGCAGCCGAGAAGTTCGGCTCGCAGTGTACCGTGGTTGCCATCGATGCCCGCGGCAGGGCCGACGGCGGCTGGGAAGTCTACACCCACGGCGGCAGGAGGCCGACCGGCCTCGATGTGATCGAGTGGGCCTGCCGGATGGAAAGCATGGGCGCCGGTGAAATCCTCCTTACCAGCATGGACCGCGACGGCACCAAGGACGGCTATGACCTCCCCCTCACCCGCGCTGTGGTCGACGCCGTCAGCATTCCCGTTATCGCCTCCGGCGGAGTCGGCGGCCTCTCGCACCTCTATGACGGCTTCACCCAGGGTGGCGCCAGCGCCTGCCTCGCAGCCTCCATCTTCCACTACCGCGAGCACACCATCGAAGAGGCCAAACAGTACCTCCGCGACAGGGGAGTTGCTGTAAGGCTGTAAAGGTTCTGAAAAATAAGAAGCCCGCTTAGGAGTAATGTGATGGCAGAGAACAAGGACGATATCATAGCCGCGGTCTACCGGGTGATCCAGGATCGCAAGGCGAACCCCACCGACAGCTCCTATACCGCGAGCCTCATGAACAAGGGGATCGACAAGATCCTCAAAAAGATCGGCGAGGAGGCGACCGAGGTCGTCATCGCCGGCAAGGGCGGCAAGCGCGAGGAGATCGTCTACGAGACCGCCGACCTCATCTTCCACAACCTCGTGCTGCTCGGCTTCTATGACATCGATCCCGAGGAAGTCTATAATGAGCTCAGGCGCCGCTTTGGCATCTCCGGAATAGAGGAGAAGCAGTCGCGGGAAAAATGAAAACGCGAAGCGGCACAAACTCATTGACAATTGATGCCACTATGATATATTGCTTGTTCCTTGAAGAATGTCTGCCGGCCGGATCTACCCACGAAAGTAGTAAATCTAGAAACAGAAGGGGGGGGAATATGGATGCCGGGAGTAAAGGTAAAAGAAGCTGAGCCGTTTGAACTGGCGCTGAAAAAGTTCAAGAAGCAGTGTGAAAAAGCAGGGATCCTTTCAGAGGTCCGCAAAAGAGAGCACTACGAGAAGCCGAGTATCAAGAAGAAGAAAAAGGCCATTGCAGCTCGTAAGCGTGCCCTGAAAAAACAGCGTAAGATGGTTGACTAAGAGGACATATGCAACTTCGGGAGAGACTTCAAACGGAGATGAAGGAAGCCATGAAGAGCCGCGATACGCTCCGGCTTTCAGCAATCCGCATGGTTATCTCCGCGGTGAAAAATCGCGACATCGAGCTCAGGCGTGAATTGAACGATGCCGAAATCACCGAAACCATATCAACCCTCTGCAAGCAGCGCAGGGAATCCATACGGCTCTTTAAGGAAGCAGGCAGACAGGAGCTAGTGGATAAGGAAGAAGCCGAACTGGCGCTCTTGACGAGCTTCCTGCCCCAGCAGCTGACCCGGGATGAGCTGGAATCTCTAGTAGAGAAGGCTATCGCGGAGACCTCCGCCACAAGCGGAAAGGATATGGGCAAGGTCATGAAGGCCCTTGCCCCTTCCGTCTCCGGCCGAGCAGATGGAAAATTGGTGAGCGAAATTGTGAAGGAGAAGCTCGCGTGACATCACCCCCGGGAAGGAAGGCCTCCCGGGGGTGGTTGCGGGTTTTGTGTATTGAGTAGGGGCCAATCTCGCGATTGCCCCTTCTTTTGCTTTGTGTACGCTGACCAGGTGTTTGCATGATCCTTCTCGATATCCTTATCTGGGCTGTTCTGATCTTCTTTGTGGCAAAGGGTTTCTCGAAGGGTCTCATCAGGGAAGCCTGTTCTCTCCTTGGCCTCGTCACGGGCGGCTGGGCCGCCTTTAGATACTATTCCTCTCTCAGCCTGGCGTTGAGGTATCTCATCAACCTCCCCCAGCATGTGGCGCAGCCGCTGTCGTTCCTCCTCATCTTTTTGCTGCTCGGCATCCTCTTCTATCTTCTCGGACATCTGCTCACCGTCATATTCAAGATCATGCTGCTGGGAGGGATAAACCGTATCGGCGGGATCCTCTTTGGATTTCTTGAGGGCGGCTTCGTGCTCTGCGTCATCCTCTACCTCGCCACGATGAAGCCGGTCCCGGAGAAGATGAGAAAGATGATCTGGTCCTCGAAGACCGCGCAGGCCTTCGCGTCGACCGGCGCAGACATCGCCGCGGGGTGGGAAAAGCGCAGAACCGAGGCGCCTCCAGTGAAAGGAGAGCCGAAGGAGTAGGAAAACAAAGTGTCGATGATACCTGAAGACAAGGTTAGGGAAGTGCGGGAGAGGGCTCCCATCCTGCAGGTCATCTCCGACTACATGAGCCTGAGGAAGTCCGGGGCTAACTACCAGGGTCTGTGCCCGTTTCACGGCGAGAAGACCCCGTCCTTCAACGTCAACCCCGCGAGGGGAATCTTCCACTGCTTCGGCTGCGGCGCAGGCGGCAACGCCTTCGATTTCGTGATGAGAATGGAGGGGATGAATTTCCCGCAGGCCGTGAAGCTGCTCGCCAAGCGGGTCGGCGTGGAGATACCCGAGAGGCCCCTCACCAGGGAAGAGAAGCTCACGGCAGACGAGCGGGAGCAGCTCTACCACATCAACGAACTGGCCTGCGAGTTCTACCGGCGGGTACTGGAGTCGGACGAGGCGGGATCGGGCGGCAGGAGCTACCTTCAGCGACGCGGGGTCGATCACGCCACCTCGGCGACTTACCGGATGGGCTTCGCACCTGCCGGCTGGGACAACCTGGCCAAGCACCTGCAGCTCAAGGGAATATCTTTCCAGCAGGCCGAGAAGCTGGGGCTTTTAAGAAAGAGGGATGGCGGCGGTTATTACGACACCTTCCGCAATCGCCTCCTCTTCACCATAGCCGACCTGCACGGCCGCGCCATCGGTTTCGGCGGCAGGGTCATGGACGACTCGCTGCCGAAGTACATCAACTCCCCTGAGTCGCTGGTCTATCGCAAGAGCGAGGTCCTCTTCGGGCTCGACCTGGCGAAATCGGGGATGAGGGAAAAAGGGAGCGCCATCATCGTCGAAGGGTACTTCGACCATCTCGCGCTCTACCGGGCAGGCTACAGCAACGTGGTGGCCACCTGCGGCACGGCCCTCACGCCGCAACACCTGAAGGTCCTCAGGCGCTACGCCGAGCGGGTCTACATGCTCTTTGACGGCGACGAGGCCGGCCGGAAGGCAACGGTCAGGTCGATGGAGCTCTTCCTGGAGGAAGGATTCCCGGCGCGCGTCGTGGAAGTTCCCGCCGGGGATGACCCCGACACCTTCATCGGTCGCGAGGGTGGCGCAGCCTTCGCCCCTCTCCTTGAGAAGGCCCAGCCGATCTTCGAGTTCTTCTACCGCGGGTTGCTCAAAAGCATGGACACCGGCAACGTGGAGGGGAAGGTCGCCTTCATCAACGAGGTGGCCCCCAGGCTGCAGAAAATTGCAGACCCGGTCGAGAGGGCCCTGTACGAGAAAGAGATCTGCCGGGCAGTAGGCATCGACCAGGCCACCCTGTACAAGAAAGGGGGCGTCGCGACCCCGGCGGTTAAGCCCCAGCCACGACCACAGCCGAAGGCCCAGCCGGCGTCTTCCCGGACCGAGGATGTGCTGCTGACGCTGATGGTGAAATACCCCGAGGTGGTCGAGAAGGTAAGGCACTACGGCACCGCGAATCTCTTCGGAGCCGCACACCTCGCCGTAGCCGAGGCCATTGTCGCGGAGACGGCACAGGGCGAGGTCGATCTTCCCCGTATCCTCGAGCAGCTGGAGCTACCCGAGGAGCGGACGCGGCTACTGGCTCTTTTTGTGGAGGACGCCCACCTGGAGGATATGAACCCGATCAAGGCGTTCGAGCAGTGCTGTCAGGCATTGGAACGGAGTGCGGTCAAGGGAGGGGGGAAGCTCCTGGCGAGGGAGCTTGCCACCGTGGATCCTGATTCTCCACGGTACCTTGAGATTCTGGCTGAATTAGAAAAGTTGCGCAATAAAAAATCGAAATTACTGTAAAATTAAAACATAAGCAGCAACAAGTGGTAGCGGAGCGTGTTTAATGGCCAAAAAAAGCATGGACGAAGTGAAGCAGCTCATCGACCTCGGCAAGGAAAAGGGGTTTCTCACCTATGAAGAGGTGAACGACCTCCTGCCGCCCGACATGGTCTCCTCGGACCAGATCGATGACGTCATGAGCATGTTCGGCGATATGGACATCGAAATAGTCGATTCCGCCCAGAAGGTGAAAATCCCGAAGATCAAGATGGATCTCGAGGAAGAGGAAGGGGAGCACGAAGGGGAGGAGGGCGAGGTCGAGTTCGAGCCCGGCACCCTCGGGCGCACCAGCGACCCCGTACGTATGTACCTGCGCGAAATGGGCTCCGTCTCCCTCCTTACCCGCGAGGGCGAGGTCGAAATAGCCAAGAGGATTGAGGTTGGCGAGCGCGACGTGGCGAGCGTCATCCTGAACACCCCGATCACTGTCAACGAGGTGATTTCGCTGGGCGAGCGCCTCAGGAAGCTGCAGATCGGGGCCATAGAGATCAGCAAGGACGTCGAGGAAGAGGTTCTGGAGGAAGGTGAAGAGGATCTCCAGGCCATGAGAGTCCTCGGCATCATCGACCAGATCAAGGAGCTGAACCAGCGCATGGAGGAGATCCAGACCGCGCTGGAGCCGGATACGGTATCGGCCGGGGAGCGCGAAGCGCTGCAGACCGAGCAGACCGGGCTCAAGATCGACATGGCCGAGCACCTCAAATCGCTGCGCCTGAAGGACAGGCACATCGAGAAGATCGCTCAGCGACTGAAAGAGCTCTCCTGCAAGGTCGATCTGGTCATGCAGGAGATAGCCGAGCTGGAGAAAGAGACCGGGACCGAGAAGGATCCCTTCCTTTCCACCTTCGATTCACTCCACGGCGCCTCGGAGTCCGAGTTCAACAAGAAGCTCAACCTGAGCTCGGACGAGGGACAGAAGCTCGAGAAGCGCTACCGCACCATCGAGAAGAAGCTCCGCAAGATCGAGCAGGAATCGGGCTTCAAGGCCTGCGAACTGGCCAACGCCCTCCTGGCGATCGAGGAAGGCGAGAGAAAGGCCAAGCTCGCCAAGAGCGAACTGGTAGAGGCCAACCTCCGTCTGGTCGTCTCCATCGCCAAGAAGTACACCAACCGCGGCCTGCAGTTCCTGGACCTGATACAGGAAGGGAACATCGGCCTCATGAAGGCGGTGGACAAGTTCGAATACCAGCGCGGCTACAAGTTCTCGACCTACGCGACCTGGTGGATTCGGCAATCGATGTCGCGCGCGATCGCCGACCAGGGCCGCACCATCCGCATCCCGGTCCACATGGTCGAGACCATCAACAAGCTTCTGCGCGTGACGCGCCTGCTGGTGCAGCGGCTCGGCCGCGAGCCCACGCCCGAGGAGATCGCGGAGCAGATGGAGATGCCGCTCGACAAGGTCCAGCGCGTGCTCAAGATCGTCAAGGAGCCGATTTCGCTGGAGACCCCGATCGGCGACGAGGAGGAGAGCTCGCTCGGCGACTTCGTCGAGGACCGCCAGAGCATCTCGCCGGCGGATGCCGCGATGGCGCTTTCGCTCGAGGAGCAGACCCGCAAGGTGCTCGCGACGCTGACGCCGCGCGAGGAG
>NZ_JBXKJL010000153.1:0-3082 GCF_056994735.1 Geomonas sp. | reverse complement strand
CGGGCAGGACCAGGAGAAGGTGCGGGGATTTGAGCTAGGCGCCGAAGAATAACTGACCAAGCCTTTCAGCGTGGAAGAGCTCATGGCACGAATACGGGCAGTCATCAGGCGCGCGCAGGTCAGCAGCAACGAGGCGGCCTATGCCCTGCAAGGGAAGATGACGATCGGGCCGCTCACGCTTGACGATAGCCGCCACGAGGTGAGGATGGCCGATCGCGAGATCGTGCTCGCCCCCTTGGAGTACCGTCTGCTCTTCTACCTGGCGCAAAATGCGGGCCGGGTGGTGACCCAGGATCAGTTGCTGGAGCACATCTGGGGCGAGGAGTATGCTGGGGAAGGCCATCTGCTGCGGGTGAATATGAGCCGCCTGCGCAGCAAGCTGGAACCCGATCCTGCCCACCCGCGCTATCTGCTCACGAAGCCCGGGATTGGCTATATGCTCGACATCACTGCTGCAGAGCAGTAACCCCATTTCCGGTTGTCTGCTCTTATCCTGGACACACGTCTGGCGAGCATAGCGCCTCTCTCGTCTGCAAGGCCCACGACTTGCGCAATGAGATAGCACCCTGTAGCAGATAAGCCGAGAGATGTGCCTCTTTGAAAGGGAAGAACTAATCTATTCCCATCAAGGAGGCAGACATGATCAGTATCGCCGATGAATCGGTGCGCATCCAGACCTCTTCAGAATCGCAGCCTGCGACCCCTTCCTGGTTGGGCGAAGTCGCTCTGGTGGCTTCCCACCTTCGAAAGCACGGCATCCTGAACAAGATATGCGAGCGCGTGCGCTTTGCGCGACGGCGGTTCGGACGCTACGATGTGATTGATTTTCTCGCCGTGCTCTTTGGCTATGCCATCAGCGGCGAGCGGACCTTGCAAGACTTCTACGAGGCCGTGCGTCCGTTTGCCTCCGCCTTCATGGCCTTGTTCGGACGGGCAAGCTTACCCGCAGCCTCGACGCTCAGCCGCTTTTTAGCCGCGCTGCCCGCTGAGTCCGTTGAAGCCCTGCGGACCCTTTTTCTGGAGGATCTGTTGGCTCGTCCTCTCTCCACTGAAGAACACTCAGCCGGACTGTGGGATCGGCAGGGGAACCGCTGGCTCGTCTTCGATGTCGATGGGACACGTGAAGCGGCGCGTCAACGGGCGCTGCCTCAGACGTCGGATCGGCCTGCCCCACAGCGACGTTTGCGTCCCCTCTGTGCCCCCGGCTACACGGGACGAAAACGGGGAGAAAGTGTTCGCACACGCACCACCGTCTTGCAGATGCATACCCATCAGTGGGTCGCCAGCTTTGGCAACCCTGGCAATGGGCAGTATCGCGAAGAACTGCGCCGGGCAAAGGAGGTCATCCAGACGTACGTCAAGGCCCACAGCTTTCCCGCAGAACGAACGAGGCTCGGCCTCGATGGCCAATATGGCACCAGGGCGGTCATCGGCGATGTGGCCGACTTCTCCTATGTGACGCGTGGCAAAGACTACGGCATGCTTGATCGTGCCAGCATCCAGGCTCGCTTGCACTGGCCTGCTGATCAACAATTGGTCAGCGCGGAGAGCGGAATCTGCCGCACGCTCTACGACTGCCCAGAGCAGCGCCTGGACGAGAGCGGACCGCTCGTTCGCGTCATTGTGGCCACCCACCCAGCCCCAGCCAAGAAGAGAAAGCGCCGGGTCGGGCTCATCCGTGACGGCGTCGTCGATGAACTCTGCTGGACCAATCTTCCCCAGAGCGCCTTCACCGCCTCCGATGTGGTGTCTCTCTACCTGCACCGCGGCGCCTTTGAAACCGCCCTGCAAGACGAAGACCAGGAGCAAGATCCCGACCGCTGGTGTAGCCACTCAGCCTGGGGACAAGAAGCCTGGCAGATCGTGGCCCAGTGGACCTGGAACCTCCGCCTGGAGTTAGGGCATCAGCTGGCACCTGAACCAGTGCGTACCACCGAGTTTGCACCTGCGCTCCCAGAGCGCAACGAGCAGGCGCCCACGCATCCGGTCTCACCTGCACCCTCCGCGCCTGCCTCGGGGTATGCTCCACCCGCCACCGCGACGTCCTGGAAGGCTGGCCGCTTTACCGGCACAGACTTTCCTCTCCAGCCTGAGGGCACCTTGCGGTGTCCAGCAGGCAACGTCCTGGTCCCTCATGAGCAACGTCGAGAGCGTGATGGCAGTCTACGGGTCGTCTACTCCGCCAGCATTCGCGACTGCCGTCCGTGTTCCTTGCGTGAGCAGTGCCAATGGAACGGTAGGGCAACGCGCAAACCGCGCCAGGTCAGTGTCCTGCTCCATCCTCTGCCAGTGGGATCGGCTCCGCTGCTCTGGCGAGACTGGAGTAGACGGCACCAGCGGCTGGCGTGTCTCCGTCTGCATCGCCAGCACCTGGACCTCCAGGTGGAACCGGCTCTCCCCAGAGCCAATACTTCTTCCACTCCGACGATCTCTCGGGCTGAGCGTGCGCATTCCCGCCTGTCATGGGACGAGCGGCTGGCTCGCAACACCCGCACAGATCAGGCTGGGCGGATCACGCTCACCCTCTTCGGGATTCCAGATCGCCTGGCAACCTTCCTTGGACTGGCCACCGCTTAACACTCCTTCCGCCTGCAGAGATCCATCCCTTTCCTCGGACAAGCGTGCTTCTCCGAGCGGGTTGTCCTGTCTGCTTTTCTTGGTCGCCCCTCACATCCACGCTCCTTTTTCTCGTTTTCCCTTTTCATCCCTCCATTTCTCTTCGCGCTGACCTGCTTCATATCCCTGTTGAGCTAACGGCTATCTCTGAGGACAGGCAGAAACGTTTCGGCAAACTCATTGCGCAAGTCGTGGGCAAAGGGAGCCACCGTCAAAGCCCCCGTGGCTCCACGCTATGAGTGGATGTATGTCTACGCCTTTGTCCATCCCCAAAGTGGAGACACGAGCTGGCTGTTGTTGCCGACCGTGAATGGGGAGGTGGTCTCCCAAGCCCTGGCCGTGTTTGCCCAGGAGGTCGGAGCAGGACCGGACAAACACATCGTGCTGGTTCTCGATCGCGCAAGGTGGCATACCAGTGCTCAGCTCACGCTTCCCGAGGGCATCCACTTGGTCTTCTTGCCGGCCT
>NZ_JBXKJL010000152.1:0-4463 GCF_056994735.1 Geomonas sp. | reverse complement strand
ACCGCGGCCACCTCCCTGCAGGAGCCGATGGCCGCGGCCTGGTCGTCGGGGAAAAGGGTTCCGCCGTTAGCTATTTCTTTTCCACGGAAATGGCGACCGCCCTGCGATAGGTTATCTCGATCTGGTCTCCCTCCTTGACCTCGCCTCTCTTTATCTTTGCCAGATTCTCCGGATCACGCACCTCGACGTCGGTGCTGTTGCCGTCGGGCATGCGCAGTGTCACCTTCCTGCCCTTGTCGTGGATCTTCTCGATACTGGCGGTGGTGGTCACCCGCATGGTTGCGGTCCCTGCCGGCTTGACCGATTTCTCATCGGGGCTCACCCCGGCCTCGACCTTTACTCCCGGGGCAACCTTGACCTTGTTGATCTTTACCGATACCGCCTCGTGATAGCGCGTCTTCACCGTGTCGCCGACCTTCACCTGCCCCAGTTTCCTGACCGCCTTGTCGACCACGAAGGTCTCTTGCCTGCCGTCAGACAACAGCAGGGTGATGGTGCGTTTTTTCATGTCTAGCGCCTTGACCGTGGCGTTTTCCGCCACCATGGTTTCAGCGACCACTCTTCCTTCTCCTTTCTGCTGGGCAGTGGCCTGCTCCGCGTCGGTGGCCATGGCGACCGACGGCAGGGCAAGAATGGCAGCGGCGGACAAGATCGCCGTGAGCTTTTTCATAGTGTTCCTCCTTGTGCTGCAGCGCCGACATCCACGGCTGCTGCTGATTCGTAATCAGCTCCCTTCCTGTTTCTCATCATGTTCATTCCTCCTTTTTCAGTTTTAGTTTAGCTAACGGCTCCCCGTAGCTTTCCTTGCTGCGGGGCTTCAACTGCCGAGGACCGCTCCCTTTCTATCAGCTCAAACCCCTCGGTAGCCGCGATTTCAAAGAAGCGTATTTCCGGTTGCCGTTCTGAGAGTTCCAGCGCCTTGAGTACCCTGGGATAGAGAAAGGAACGGATGTGACTGATCATCATCTCCCTCGAGCGCCATCTTTCCAGGTAGACGATGGCATGCTCATCGTCATGCTCCTCGTAGATGCTGCATTCGAGGCACCCTGAAGCGGCAATGGTTGGCCCTCTCACCGAGAGGAGGATGTCGAGGATTTCCCGCTCCTTGGTGGGGATCGGGAATATTTTCAGCATGGAAAGGATCATGGCTTCTACCCCAATCCCAGATCCGTGCCAAAGCTGGAACGTAATGTGAAAGCGTTTCCGATCAGTCACTTATCAGGAGTTGCGAGGTGTGGGGGGTGGGGGGGGGAGACGCTGGGGTCGGTATGTCGTCTTTAAGGCGAGATCTCGTCCCTGGCGGGGCGATGGCTGATTCCAAACTTTTGCATGCGGGAATAGAGAGTGGATGGATTCAGGCCGAGCAGCCTGGCGGCCCCCCCCTCTCCCTTGATCCGCCCGCCGGTCAGGCGGAGGGCTTCCCGGATGTGGATGATTTCGTACTCCTCCAGGGTCCGGATACCGGCGTTTTCCTCGTGTGCCTTTTCCGGCAGCCGCACCTGCAGTCTGTCGCCGCTGCTTACTATGACGGCATGCTCCACCACGTTGCGCAATTCCCGGATATTTCCCGGCCAGGGGTAGCACTGCAGGGCAGCCATATCCTCTTTGGAGATCCTGTTGATCTTCTTACCCATCTTTTCCCCTAACTCCTGGACGAAGCTCCAGACCAGAAGGGGGATGTCCTCGATTCGCTCACGGAGTGGCGGAACGACGATCTGGAATACGTTGAGGCGGTAATAGAGATCCTCCCTGAAGTTTCCCTTCCTCACCTCTTCGGCAAGATTGCGGTTGGTGGCCGCAATGATCCGCACGTCCACCTGGATGGTTTTCGAGCTCCCCAGCCGCTCGAACTGCCCCTCCTGCAATACCCTCAGGAGCTTTACCTGGAGTTCCAGCGACATCTCCGCTATCTCGTCCAGAAAAATCGTCCCGCCGTCGGCCAACTCGAAGCGCCCGGCCTGCCGCGTCAGGGCGCCGGTGTAGGCCCCCTTTTCACGGCCGAAGAGTTCACTCTCGACAAGCGCTGCCGGCAACGACGCGCAGTTCACCTTTACCATGGCTTTGTTCCGGCGCGTCCCGAGTTTATGGATCGCCTGGGCGACCAGCTCCTTCCCGGTGCCGGTCTCGCCGTAGATGAGCACCGTCGAATCCGTCGGAGCGACCTGTTCGGTCAGGGCCAAGGTTCTGGCGAGGGCGGCGCTCTGGCCGACCATCTCCTCGTGGTGCCGGGAACAGACCCGTTCCGACTGGAGATGTTCCGCTTCCGACATCAGATTTTCCCTCAGACGCTCGATCTCGGCCTGGGCTTCACGCTTCGCGGCTTCACCTCTTAAGCGGAGGAGCGCATTGGCGAAGAGTTCACCCAGCAGGCGCAGGGGGGGGGAGAGCCACGCCTCGCAGGAGCGGGTGGCGCCAAGGTGAGAGGCGAAGAGGAGATACTCGAGGGAACCCGCAACTTCAATGGGGAGGATGAGGTTCGCCTCCCCCAGCCCTTGCCAGCTTTGCCGGTCAGGCGCGGTTTCCTGGGGTAACTCGTCGAGGGAAGAGAAGCGGACGGTCTCCGTGCGCGGCTGATTCTCGTCCGCCAGGGAAAAGAGCAGTCTGATGTCGATTCTTTCCGGGAGGGGAACAATACCATCGCCATACGAGGCATGTGTGACCATCGCCTCGCATTTGTCGGGGGAAAAGGTCAGCAGGCAGAAGCGGTCAAATCCGGCTCTTTTTCGAACCTGCTCCAGGGCCGAGACGATCTCGCTCTCTACCCCCATCTCCGTGGCGTTGATGAGTCTGCAGGAGATCCCGGAGATTAGCCGCGAGACGAGCAGCTCCGCCTCCAGGATTTCCTGCATCGGGTCAGGCTGGCTGTCGGGGAGTGGTTCCCACTCGGGAAAGGGGGCTAACGATTTTCGGGCCGGTTCGTTTCCCGGCGTTATCGGCAGGGCTGGATGCGGCATGGCATTTCCCTCATTGATGCTGACCCGAAGAGCGGGAAGTTCGCCTGCTGTGGGGAGCGGGCCTTGCCACGTCTCAGCCCGCTCCCTTCATGGATAACAGATGTTTCCCCCCGTGCAAGTCGGCAATTCGACCCCGGACGATATACCGTCTCCAAGTCCGTCAGCTCGGGGAAGAGCGGGGCGCGGTGCGAGATATCGCCTTTGTGATCTTGAGGGTCGATGAGATCGGTTGGGACGCGCCCGCCGCTCTGGTCGGAGGGCGCGTTCAGGTGGGAATAGTTTCGCGAAGAGAAGACGCCGGCACGCATTCAGCGGGTCGATCCGCCGAGGGAGGCACCGGTACCTGCGTCGATCGAGTTTACTCGACCTTCTTCCAGCTCTTGTCCGGATCGTAGCGCTTGATGGCCGCCGCGATCTTGCCGGTCTCCTTGCCAAGGTCCTTTTGGTAGACCACCCCGTTCTGATTGACGATGAAGGTCATGATGCCGGAGGAGCCGTACTGTGCCGGGTACGCCACCATGGCGAAGCCAAGGACCATCCTGCCGTTGACCACGTAGTTGTAGGCCCCTCCCTGAGCGTTCTTCCCCTGTACCTTCAGGATCCTGAAATAATAGCCGTGATAAGGTGAAGGTTTTTCGCTCCCCGGTTTTGTATAGCCTTCCCGGGCGGCCTCTGCCGCCAGCGGCCCGAAGGGGCTCTCCTCCTCACCTTCCTTCACTTCCCAGTACAGGCCGTCTTTTTTCCCTGGCGTGCTGCGGATCCGCTGGGCGAACTCCGTGACCCCTTTGCCGGCCCGCTCTCTGGATGCGTACTCGTGCTGGGCTTCGACATAGGCCTGTAGAACATCGATCACCGCCAGCTCGTTGCGGCCTATCCGCCTGTTCAGTAGCTCCTGCTTTCCCCCCATGGTATCGAAGAACCAGGCATCGCCCTTCTTGATGAGGGGGATCGCGAAGGGGTAATCCTCTTTTCCGATGGAGAGTATTGCCTTGCCGGGACCGGTGGTCTCGATGGCATGTTTTTCATCGTAGAGGGTCACGAATGTCTCTCGACCCGCCTTGTCGGCAACGGGGTCACCCGATGAGATGATTTCCGCGGAACCGGGGCCGAAGATCGCGGCCACTTCCTTCTTGTCCTCGTTCCTCACCGCGGCAACCAGGCTTTCCGCCGCCTTTTCCGGTGTAGCAAATGACTTCTGCCTGTTTGGGGGAGGCGCAGCCAGAGCCGGCACACCAACCGACACGACGAGCAGCAGGGTGAGCAGCAGAAGGAGGCAAGCGGGAATTCTGCGTAATGTCATGACTATCATGGTGGGTCCTCCGTTTATCATGTCCTTGAGCCGGTGGTATCTGCGCCGACTCTATTGGATGCGCGGCTGGCAAGGTGACGAACTCGCTACCTGCGACCACCGCCACGACCGCCACCGCCGCGGCCGCCACCGCCACGACCGCCACCAAATCCACCGCCAGCGCCTGCGCCCCTACCGCCACCACTAAATCCTCCGGCCGA
>NZ_JBXKJL010000151.1:0-2506 GCF_056994735.1 Geomonas sp. | reverse complement strand
CAACGTCGGCGCCACCCGGGTCATGGACGAAGGCGTGTCCAAGCTGTTCAAGCAGACCGACATGCTGCAAAAGGAAATGGAAGCCTTCAAGATCTGATCCGGCAGCGCCCAGTAAGGAATCATCCCCTGTGCGGGGAGAGCACCAAAGGGGGGATTTATTCCCCCTTTTGGCTTGTTGGCGCTAAAGGGACCGGACTGAAGCCGCAGCTTAAGGAAAAGGGGCAACCTCGCGTCCCCCCCTTGTCAAAGGGGGGACAGGGGGGATTTGCCTCTCATCCATCTTCTGAAGAAACAAGGAGCACGTATGGGCAGGATAGCTGATAAATTCAAGACCTTGCAGGAGAGGGGCGAAAAGGCGCTGGTGACCTTCATCACCGCCGGCGATCCCGATCTGGCCACCACCGAGCAGGCCGTACTGGAGCTCGAGCGGGCAGGGGCGGACCTGATTGAGCTCGGTGTGCCCTTCTCCGATCCCATGGCCGACGGACCCACCATACAGCTCTCTTCCGAGCGCGCGCTGGCGGCCGGGACGACCCTTCCGGCCATCCTGGACATGGTGAAGAGGCTGCGGACGCGCACCCAGGTGCCGATCGTGCTCATGGGCTACTTCAACCCCATCTTCGCCTACGGCGCCGAGCGCTTCGCCTCCGATGCGGCCGCGGCCGGGGTAGACGCCCTGCTGGTCGTGGACCTGCCCCCCGAGGAGTCCGACGAGCTCAAGGTGGCGACCGACCGTCACGCTCTGGACCTGATCTTCCTCCTGACCCCTACCTCGGATCGCTCCAGGGTCGATGCCGTCTCCCGCCTCGGCAGCGGCTTCATCTATTACGTCTCCGTTACCGGTGTCACCGGCGCCCGCAGTTCGGTGGCCGACGATCTCGCCGCCAGGGTTACCCAGGTCCGGGGCGAGCTGAGTCTGCCGCTCGTGGTCGGCTTCGGCATCTCGGATCCGGCGCAGGCCGGGAAGGTGGCCGGGGTAGCCGACGGTGTCGTGGTCGGCAGCGCGCTGGTGAAGTATTTCGAGAAATACCAGGGACCGCAACTCCTTCAGGAACTCGGCGGCTTCGTCTCTTCACTGAAGGAGGGCGTCGTCGCGGCGACCAAAGGCTGATCGTTTTGATATCGCGGACTTAGCAGGGGCCGTATACCGTTTTGTTTGACATAGCCGGTGTGATCTGCTAAGTATCACCCCCAGTTTTTTACAATGAACAGGAGGGGGTTGTTCCCCTTAAGAGGACACCATATGGCATGGTTTAAAAGAGATAATCCCCCGAAGCCGAAGGGCGCGGATCACAGGGTAAAGGTCCCGGAAGGGCTTTGGACCAAATGCGTGAGTTGCAACGCGACCATCTATACCAAGGACATCGAAAACAACCTCAACGTCTGCCCCAAGTGCAACCACCACTACCGCGTTTCAGCGCGGAAGCGGATCGAGCTCCTGATCGATCCCGGCACCTTTTCCGAGTTCGATGCCGGCATTGTCTCGGTGGACTGCCTCAACTTCAAGGATTCCAAGAGCTACCAGGAGCGCATCGATGCCGCCTTGGCCAAGGGTGGGAGCAAGGACGCCATCATCTGCGGCGAGGGCCGGATCGAAGGGACCCCCGTGCAGATCAGCGTCTTCGACTTCTCCTTCATGGGTGGCAGCATGGGTAGCGTGGTAGGGGAGAAGATCACCCGCTCCATCGAGCGCGCCATCGTCGGCCGCACCCCGGTCATCATCGTTTCAGCCTCCGGCGGGGCCAGGATGCAGGAGAGCATCCTGTCGCTCATGCAGATGGCCAAGACCTCGGCCGCCCTGGCGAAGCTCAAGGAAGAGGGGCTTCCCTTCGTATCGATCCTGACCGATCCCACCACCGGTGGTGTTACCGCCAGTTTCGCCATGCTGGGCGACATCAACATGTCCGAACCGAAGGCGCTGATCGGCTTTGCCGGACCGCGCGTCATCGAGCAGACCATCAGGCAGAAGCTCCCCGAGGGCTTCCAGCGCGCCGAGTACCTTCTCGACCACGGCATGGTGGATGTCATCGTGGACCGCAGCAAGATGAAGCCGCAGCTCTCCAGCATCCTCAAGATGCTCTACCGCGGGTAGTGCCGTCCGGATGCAGGGCTGATTGATAGCTGAATCAAAGGGGGCGCCGCCAGCGACAAACTGGCGGCGCCTTTTTTAGTGCATGCCCCCTCTCCTCGCGAGAGGGCTAGGGCGCTTCCCACGAAGCGACGATTCTGCCTAAGGCCAACCTCCCTCACCCCGACCCTCTCCCGGAGGGGGAGGGAGCTGACAGACCAGGAGGCTTTATGATCTCCATGACCCATCTCGCCATGTTTGCCGCGACCTCCGTTCTCCTGACCTTCACCCCCGGCCCAGACGTCATCTATGTGATGACCCGCGGCATAGCCCAGGGGAGAAAGGCGGCGCTTTCCGCCGCCGCGGGATTCGCCCTCGGCAATTTCGTCCATACCTTCTTCGCCATCGTCGGCCTCTCCGCGCTCATCGCCTCCTCGG
>NZ_JBXKJL010000150.1:0-2102 GCF_056994735.1 Geomonas sp. | reverse complement strand
TCACCGCAACCTTCACCCTGGCCCCGCTGGTGAAGATCGGCCCGACAAGCTACCCGACCCTCCAGGCCGCCTACGACGCAGCCACCGACGGCGCGGTGATCCAGATGATAGAAGGGTGCAACACCTTCTCGCTGACAGCTAACCGTGCCATATCCGTCATCATCGAGGGGGGCTACAACGCCGACTACAGCGCCTCTGCAGGCGAGACCACCATCGACGGCCGGATCAACGTGCGCAGCGGCACGGTGAGGACCGAGTGGGTGAGCGTGAAGTGATGCGAGGGTGCAGTTTCGAAGGAAGGTTGGGAAGGGAAAGAGGCAAAGCAAAAACCTAATGCCCTTATCGGGGATCCAGATTTCACGTCGTTTAGGAGCTGGATTCCCGATCAGAATCGCTTCGGGAATGACAGTATTGGAAGCTGGCGGAAAATTGGTACTTCTGAGGAATGTATGGAATTATTCAAGGACCGTCGCGTCCTGTCTGTAACCGCACTGACCGCCCTGGTGCGCGAGGTGCTGGAGGAGAACTTCGACCAGGTCTGGGTCGAGGGGGAGATCTCCAACTACGCCTGCCCCCAGTCGGGTCACTGCTACTTCACCCTCAAGGACGCCGGCGCCCAGATCCGCTGCGTCATGTTCCGCTCCGCGGCCCGCTCCCTAAAGTTCACCCCACGGGACGGCATGCGGGTCCTCCTGCGAGGACGCATGTCGCTCTTCGAGCCGCGCGGGGAGTACCAGCTGGTGGCGGATTACCTTGAGCCACAGGGCCTTGGCGCCTTGCAGCTCGCCTTCATCCAGCTCAAGGAGCGGCTGGCCAAGGAGGGGCTCTTCTCCCCGCTGCACAAGAAGCCCATCCCCAAGCTCCCCCGGAAGATCGGTGTCGTCACCTCGCCGACCGGCGCAGCCATCCGCGACATCCTCACGGTCCTCTCCCGCCGCTTCGCCAACGTACAGCTCCTGATCGCTCCCGTCCGGGTCCAGGGGGAAGGGGCGGCAGCCGAAATAGCCATGGCCATCGAGGACCTCAACCGGGTAGGGGGCATCGACGTCATGATCGTCGGCCGCGGAGGCGGCTCCCTCGAGGACCTGTGGGCCTTCAACGAGGAGGTCGTCGCCCGCGCCATCCACCGCTCCTCGGTCCCGGTCATCTCCGCGGTCGGGCACGAAATCGACTTCACCATCGCCGACTTCGTGGCGGATCTCCGGGCCGCCACACCTTCCGCCGCCGCCGAGATCGTGGTCCGCAGCAAGAAGGAGCTCATGGCGGAGCTGGAGGCCCTCGACCACCGCCTCGCCATGGCCCAGATGCGCAGCCTGGACCGCCTCCGCGCCCACGTCGCCTCGCTTAGCCGCGCGGTCGCCGACCCCACCCGAATCCTGGGACACATGGCCCAGCGGGTCGATGCGCTGGATGCCCGGCTGGTGCGGGAGGTCGGGCTCCTCCTCGACCAGCACGGCGAGAGGATCGTGACCCTCTTGGCCAGGCTCTCCCAACAGAGCCCCGCGCTCAGCGTGAAACGGACCTCGGAGCGCCTGGAAAGCCTCTCCCTGCGCCTGGACCATGCCATGACCCGCCGCCTCGGGGGGGCTGCCGAGAGCCTGCGTCTCGCCTCCGGAACTCTCAATGCCGTTTCACCGCTTGCCACCTTGTCGCGCGGCTACAGCATCACCCGGAAGCTCCCGGAGCGTTCCTTGGTGCGGAGTAGCCGCGAGATCGAGGCCGGAGACCGGGTGGAGCTGACCTTCTCCGAGGGGGGAGCTCTCTGCCTGGTGGAAACGAAGCTGCCGCCAGTCAATCCTTGACGGCGTGGCCTCAATCTGTATAATGATGTTCTTTTTTTAACGAGGTACGTTATGGCTGTAGAGAAGTTCGAAACGTCGCTGAAAAAACTCGAAGAAGTCGTGAAAAAACTTGAGGGTGGGGAGCTTTCCCTGGAGGAGTCCCTGAAGGCTTTCGAGGAAGGGGTGAAGCATTCGGCCTTTTGCAGCAAGAAATTGAACGAGGCCGAGCGGCGCGTGGAACTCCTCATGAAACAGCGCGACGGCAGCTTCACCAGAAAACCTTTCGAAGAGGAATAAAAACGTGAAAGGTGAAGGGTGAAT
>NZ_JBXKJL010000149.1:0-2167 GCF_056994735.1 Geomonas sp. | reverse complement strand
CGTAGAAGCCGGTCGGGTTGGCCTTGACCGCGCCGGTGTAGCTGACCTGCACCGGGTGGCTGCCGGTGGTGTGGTCCTGGGTCTTCCTGGAGCGGTGGCAGTCGAGGCACATCTGGTCGGAGTCGTTGAGGGCCCTCAGGAAGGGAGCGGAGTTGCTGGCGCTCTCCCTCGGTCCGTGCAGGTTGTGGCACTTCGAGCAAAGCATCTTCCCCTCGTGCGACTTGACCACCAGGGCCGGGCTCTGCGGCGGCTCGGCCCCCGCTTTCGGGTTGGTATCGGAACCCGACCAGTTGTGGGAGGTCTGCAGACCTGCCTGGGTCCCGAAGGGGTCGGCCGCGTCGGCCGGCGAGAAGGGGAGCCCCTGTGCCTTCGCGCCGCCGGAGGGGTTGTGGCAGCTGAAGCAGATCAGGTCGTTAGTCTGGGCTCCCAGCGAGTTGTGGGAGACGTGGCACTGCAGACACTGGAAGTCGTGAGGTGCGGGTACGGCATAGCCTGGCATATGGTCAAAGAGAAGGATCATAAACAGTGCCGCTGCACATAGTGCGATGTTCTTCATGGTCTGCTCCCACATTTTTCTGTACACGATGTCCACCTTTTCCCGGCCGGCGTCTTTCGGCTCCTGGTGTCGCCGCCCCGTTGGCCAGGCTCCGGGTATTCATACAGCCGGCAGAGATACTGCCGGCGCTAGAAACTATTCAGGGGGCAGCCACTAAGTGACTGCCCCTCCCCTTTCCTTTACCGGCAGGCCAGGCTCCCGGCCTTGCCATGACGACAGTCGACCCCGGATGGGTACTGCCAGGAGGCGTTGCTGGTCCGGGTCGAGCCCGAGCCGCTTCCCGCGCTAGCGGAGGATCCCCCCCCTACCCCGCTTCCGGAGCCTGCCGTGCTCCCTGCTGTCCCGGTGCTCCCGGGGATGCCGCCGGAGCCGGCTACCGTCCCGGAGACTGCCGGGGTCAGCCCGGAGAGCCTGGTATTGTCGGCCGACTCGTCGGTCCCGACGGCGAAGTAGGTCACCACCCCGGTTGAGTCGGCGGTGATCATCCTCTTGTTCTGCTGGTCGTAGACCACGTCGGTGAGTTGCAGGAACTGCCCCTCTTCCGCGCCGTAGGCCCCGAGGTAGCCGACGAATTTAGGCTGGGCCTCGAGATCAATCACCTGCACCGAGTTCTGGAAGCCGTCGGCCACGTACATGCGGACGCCGCTCGCGTAGTCGAAGGCCACGCCGTCAGGGTAGGTGAAGCTCAAGGGCCCGGAGAGGGAGCTCGGTCCGCCGACCGAACGCTTGAAGGTCCCGTCGGTGTCGAAGAGGACGATCCTGTTGTTGAGGGTATCGGCCACCGCGATCAGCTTCCCTTCCTTCTCATAGCTGAGCGCCGTCGGGTAGTTCAACTGGCCCTGCTTGGAGCCGGTAGTCCCGAAGGTGCTCTTGAAGGCGCCGGAGGCGCTGAAGACCGCGATCCTGTCGGCCTTGCTGTCGGCGACGTAGATGTTTCCGGCCGCGTCCAGCGCGATGCCGTTCGGCTCCTTGAAGGTGTACCCGGCAAGGTCGCCCTGCGGCAGACCGTTGATGCCGTAAAAGGTCACCTTGCGGTCGTGGCTCACCAGGAGCCTCCCGTCGGGGAGCGAGGTGACGCTGCGAACCACGCCCGAGGCCCCGATGACACCCTGGTAGCGGGCGTTGGCGTCGAACTTCACCACGCCGCGCTTTTGCACGTCGGCCACGTAGAGGTTGCCGGCGGCGTCAAGAGAGAGCTTTCCGGGCGCCCGCAGGTTTCCGGAGAGCGTCCCGAGCAGGGTCACGGTCGGAGTGGCACCCCAACCAGTCCCCAGCGATCCCAGGAGGAGCAGCGTCCCCAGGGCCAGGCTCATAACTTTTTTCATCGATCGGGTCATTGGTAAAGCCTCTTTGTCAGCGTTTGACCGGCGGTTCAAAAGCGGCCGGCTCGGTTCAATATCTAGACGAATCAGTTGTAGTAGGCCTGGTGGCAGTTGATACAGTTGGCGGTGGTCGTGTTGTCAAGTCCCAGGTAGTTGATGGCTGTGTTCTTGGTGTCCAGCGTCGGCCCGGCAACCTCGTGGATCGAGAGGGCCGTCGAGTCGTCGAAGATGCCGTTATCCAACCAGTCGATCGAGTACTGGATCAGGCGCTTGGCGTAGGTCGGGTTGT
>NZ_JBXKJL010000148.1:0-2687 GCF_056994735.1 Geomonas sp. | reverse complement strand
AAGGATGCCACCGATCGGGAGGCGATCGTGGCGGCGTTGCGGGAGCAACTCCGCCGAGGGGACAAGGCGCTGGTCGGCAACAAGGGCTACCGTCGTTACCTCTCCGGCGGTGGCCCTGAGCACTTTCGGATCGATGAGGCGAAGGTCGCCGAGGACGCCCGATACGACGGCAAGTGGGTGCTGCGGACCAACACCGATCTGGACACCGCCGCGGTGGCGTTGCAGTACAAGCAACTCTGGATGGTGGAGCAGTGGTTCCGTTCCTGCAAGGCGTTGTTACAGACCCGTCCGATCTACCACCGGTGTGACGAGACGATTCGAGGTCATGTGTTCTGCTCGGTCCTGGCGTTGGTCCTGCGTCAGGAACTCCAGGCCCGGTTGGAGGAGCGGGGCCACGAGTTCGAGTGGGCCGATGTGATCCAGGACTTGGATCGTTTGCAGGTGGTGGAGGTGGAGCAGGACGGGAAGCGGTTCCTGCTGCGGAGCGAGGCCCAGGGGACGTGTGGCAAGGTGTTCCAGACGGTGGGCGTGGCCTTGCCCCCGGCCGTCCCACAAGTCTCGCCGACCACTCCAGGGGAAGACGCTGCGCATAGTGCCACGCCGCCCGGTTGATGCGTCAAGTCCTTGCCACTGCTGAAGATGCTACATTGTGGTGTTAAAGATGAGTATGACCATTGAGACGCGCTGTGCTATCCTCCGCGCGGGAAGGGGGGATCGCGTGGCGGCGAGGATAGAAGAACGATGAGGACGGAGAACCCCCTGACTATCACGAACGATGGCCTTTGAGTTCGAACTGGAGTTTTGCAAACAGGGACTTCACAGCCTGGAAGCAGGCAACATGAGCGTAGTTGACCCTCATCCGCGATGGCACTGTTGGAGTGCGGACTATCTGATCATACCAGGGATTGTCGAATTCACACCGCGCAATCGACACCGCGTGGCTGCGCACCAGGGCTGACGATATCACGACAGCCCCAACTGGGCGACCACATGGTCAGAGGGACGCCCCCAAGTGGTCACCTGCTCGATCGCCCACGAGAGCGTCGTGCGCAGGGTCTCCTTCTCCATCGCCCGACAGGCCTCGCCGATGGTCATCAGCCTCTGGAACGCCCATTCCTTCGCACGGCCCTGCTTCAACTCGCTCATGAGCAGACTGTACGCCAGCATGACCAGGTACATGTGCCGGGTGTGGCCCTGGAAATCGCGCAGCTGACAATCACCCAACCCGAGTTGCTGCTTGCCGTCCCGATGAAACGTCTCCGTGCCCGTCCAACGATGCCGATACACCCGGACGCCCCGGCCCACCTCCCAGGTGGTCCGGTTGGTGACCAGGATCTTGACCGGTTCGGGGTCGTGGCGATACCGCCACAGGGCCATGATCCGGGCCTTGTGCTTCACGTCGGGGATCTCCAACGTCACCGTGAAATACCACTGCCGCCGATCGCCGATTCGCAACTCCTTCCGGTCCGCCGCCGGGATCGATGCAGCCAGGTCATCCACCCTGATGATCCGGCCGTGCCACTGCACCTTGCGGTTGCTCTTGAGATCACCGACATAGGCCCTGGGTTGGCCGAACCGATCGGCCTTGCCGTGGATGTGGTTGAGGATCTCGGCGTTGGTGAAATAGCTGTCCATGGTGAAGTCGCCGGGGATCCGTCGCTCGCACACCCAGTCGATCAGATCGCAGCAGAGCTTGGTATGATTGCGGAACGGTTCCTTCAGTGCCTCGCAGATCTCCTGCTTGCGGAAGAGTCGGAACTCCAGCGGGTAGTGCTTGCCGCTGGTACAGACGTAGTTGATGAAGAGGTAGTCCTGAGCGATCTTGTTCCGCTCCTCGGCGTGGTCCCAGTACCAGCCGGCGTCGGGGATCAACACCCCGTCGCGGTCGATGAGGGTGTTATCGATGGGAATGACGCCCTGGTCGCTATAGCGGGTGGCGGGATCCTCCTGGAGCAGGTCCAGTCGCCGCTGATTGAGTCGTTCGGCGTCCCAGGCGACCTCGGTGAGGAAGCGGTTGAGGCAGGACTGGTCGGTGGTGTGGGCGAACGCCTCGTGGATGCCGAGGACGGTCTTGCGCTGGGCGACGAAGAGGCCGGTGAGGTACTCGGCGAAGTGGCGGCGCTGGCAGTCGTTGGCGAAGAAGTCGCCGTATCGGGCCACGGCATCGCGAACCACGGCGGGGAATTCGACAATCCCTGGCATGATCAGATGCTCCGCACTCCAACAGCGCCCGAGGGAATTCGGGCCGCAATGCGCCGATTTTACCTATTTTGACGCAGTCGAAACACGGTTTGCAAAACTCCAGTTCGATCTTCTTCTCACGCTCCAGGTGCGTCTTGCTCTCGGAGAACGCGAGCGACCCAGCGCTGAGTTTCCAGTCGAAGTAGCGATAGCCGTGAGATTTCTGCATGATCCGCTCGACAGCAGCCCCGCTCTTCTCGGGCCGCTTCAAGGCGCCGGAGGCGGTGCGCTCCTTGAGTTTTTCCAGTTTCTGGCGTGCGCGCTCCATCGCTTGCTCGCGCGTCGCCTGCTCAGAGCCGCGACGCTCGTCGGAGTCGATGACGACACGAACCAGGTCAAGGTCTGGAAGATTACAAGCCCCAATTGATCCTGGTTTCTGGCGCCCTGCCCCCTCAAACGGGGCGGGCTGCCGCCCGTCTACCCGCGCTTCGGGGGCCCCGACCTGT
>NZ_JBXKJL010000147.1:0-1299 GCF_056994735.1 Geomonas sp. | reverse complement strand
CGTCACGAACTACACCGGCAAGAGCGGCAGGATCTATTTGACGGTCAATGGCTCCAACAACTCGGGCACCAGCTTGGGCACCAGTATTTCGAGTGCCGGCGCATTCACGGTCAACGGGGTGCAGCCGGGGTGGCAATACTCGGTTCGGGCTTTCGTCGACACCCAGGGAAACGGCATTCAGCACGCCAATGATCCGATCGGCATGTCGGCTACGGTGACGGCCGGCACCGGGAACGTATCGGTAGGGACCTTTGCGGTAACAACCCCCGCTTTGGTCGCTTTGGCGCCTGACCAGGCGCCGCAGGTCGTGGTCTACCCCGGCGAGGGGGGCAACTTCGTGATGTGGGACGGGCCTCAGGATAATAACGGGCTGCCCATCGCCGACAAGTACACCGTCTCCTGGAGCACCAGCCCCACGGGTTCGCCGGTCGCCGGCTCCAAGGATGTATTGCCAAGCGACAAGGATTTCTTCGCCCACATCGGCGTCTCCTCCACCCTCTACTATCAGGTCACGGCCGTTGGCGGCGGCTCGACCGCCTCTTCGGGCTGGATACAGGGCTCCGCCGCTGCCGGAACCGGCAGCGTCACCGGCAAGGTTTACTTCCCCGGTGTGACCGTAACAGGTCCTCTTTTTGTCGCCCTCGCGCAGAATTCCGCGAACGGGCCGCCGAAGATTCATGTCGTGGCCGTGGCGAACCCGGTAAGCGGAGCCAGCTTCACCGCCAACAACGTTCCGGCCGGCACCTACGAAGTCTATCCCTTCCTTGACCTGAACAACAGCGGCACCTACGACGTCGGGGATGTCGGCATGCTCGACAGTAATGATTTCAGCACCACTGTCACGGTCTCCACGTCCCGGGTAACAGCTGCGGACATCACCATCGTCGGCGCGAACACCTCCACGAGCCTCAGCACCGGCCACTGGATGAGCCAATGGGGGGAAAATTACAACCTTGAGCTCAATGTCCAGTCGGTGAAGAAGCACGTGGTGAAGGTCCAGCTTGGCTCGGGGGCCCAGATCTCCTCGCCTCTCGACCTGGCTATGGACCGGGACAAATTTCAGGCATGGCTCAATGTGACCACCAGGCCGACGGTCGGCGACACCTACCAGGTAACGCTGACCTACTCCGATGACACCACGGAAACCGTCCCGGTGGCGGTCAGCGCGGTGCTCGACGGCTTCGCCACCCCGCTCGCCCCGGTAGGCGCCATCCCGTTCAATCCCACCCCCACCTTCAGCTGGACTCAGCCGTCACAGGCGCCGGCAGAATACATCTACGATATCTGGCTGAATGGAGG
>NZ_JBXKJL010000146.1:0-11160 GCF_056994735.1 Geomonas sp. | reverse complement strand
ATCGAGGCTGCCCGGGCCGGGGAGCATGGCAAGGGATTCGCGGTCGTGGCCTCCGAGGTGCGCAAGCTTGCGGAGCGGAGCCAGAAAGCGGCCGGTGAGATCTCGGAACTGTCGACCAGGAGCGTCGAGATAGCCGAGAAGGCCGGGGATATGCTGAACCATATGGTGCCGGACATTCTGAAGACGGCTGAACTGGTCCAGGAGATCAGCGCGGCCTGCCGGGAACAGGACTCCGGCGCGGAGCAGATCAACAAGGCTCTCCAGCAGCTGGACCAGGTGATCCAGCAGAATGCCTCCGCCGCCGAAGAGATGTCTTCGACCGCCGAGGAACTCTCCAGCCAGGCTGCCCAATTGGAGGACAGCGTCGAATATTTCAGGATCATGGAGAAGGGAACACCGGTACGAAAGGCGGTCGTGAAAGCAGATGCAAGTCGGGGAAGGAAGCCTGCCAAAGCCGCCCGGGTAAAGGGTGAGGCGCGGAAGGCAGTGGGACACGACCTCGATCTCGCAGAGTCCGATGACAGCTTTGACAGTGATTATGAAAGGTTTTAGCAGCCGATGCGGCTTTAGAATGAACCTGGCGCTGCCAATGTCACCGTCGTCGTGACACATTGCCAATAAAAAAGTCCCGGGGAATCCCGGGACTTTTTCATTGCAGTTACCTCAGGCAGGCAGCTGCGACGACACCCGCAGTTCACCGGCGGAGGGGACTGACTATGACTCGGCTGTCGCCACACCTTCAGCCGGGGCACGCTTCCGCCCAACCACTCTCTTCAGCAGCTGGTCCATGAAGTAGTAAACCACCGGTGTTATGTAGAGCGTCAACAACTGCGAGGTCAGCAACCCTCCGACCACGGCCAGCCCCAGGGGCTGACGGGCCTCGCCCCCGGCGCCGAATCCCATGGCGATGGGGAGGGCGCCGAGGAGCGCCGCCATGGTGGTCATCATGATCGGCCTGAACCTCACCAGCGCCCCCTCGTAGATCGCCTCCAGCGGCGTCTTCCCCCCTTTCCTCTCGGCTTCCAGCGCGAAATCGATCATCATGATGGCGTTCTTCTTCACGATCCCGATCAGCATGATGATCCCCACGAAACCGTAGATGTTCAGGTCGCACCTGAAGATGATCAGGGTGATGAGCGCCCCGAACCCGGCGGCGGGAAGCCCTGAGAGGATGGTGACGGGGTGGATGTAGCTTTCGTAGAGAACGCCCAGCACGACGTAGATCACGAAGATCGCCATCGCCAGGAGCATCCACAGCCCGCTGAAGGAGGACTTGAAGGCCTGGGCGGTTCCCTGGAAGCTGGTGCTGACTGTCTGGGGGAGGGTCCTGTCGGCAAGGGCGTCGACCTCTTTCATGGCGTCTCCCAGCGCCACACCGGGGCGGAGGTTGAAGGACAGGGTGACGGCGGGGAGCTGCCCCAGGTGGTTAACGGCAAGGGGTCCGATGGTCTTGGTGATGGTGGCGATGGTGTCCAGCGGCACCAGTTCCCCGCTCTTGGCGTGGACGTAGAGCATCCCCAGCGCCGCCGGGTCTCCCTGGTAGAGCGGGTCGAGCTCCAGGATCACCTGGTACTGGTTGGTGGGAGCGAAGATGGAGGACACCTGCCTCGTCCCGTAGGCATAGCCCAGGGCGTCCTCCACCTGCAGCACGGAGAGACCCAGTGCCGCCACCTTGTCCCGGTTGATCTCCACATGCACCTGCGGATTGCTGATCTGCAGGTCGCTGGTCACGTCCTGGAGGTCCGGCAGATCCTTCAGCCTGGTCTCGAGTTCGGCCGCAGCCCGGTAGAGTTCGCCCGTATCCTGCCCCTGCAGGGTGAATTGATACTGGCTCTTGGAGCTCATGCCGCCGATCTGGATGGACGGCACGTTCTTGAGGAAGGTCCGGATTCCGGGCACCTTGGCAAGCTTGGGCCGCAATTCCTGGATCACCTCGTCCGCGGAAAGTTTCCTCTTCTCACGCGGCTTCAGACGGATGAAGAAGGAGCCGTTGTTGGTGCCGCGCCCCCCGCCGACCGAGGACATGAACCCGTCCACGTTGGGATCCTTGGCGATTATGGCGGCGACCGCCTCCTGGTGGGCGCGCATGTCGGCAAACGAGGCGCCCTGCGCGGTCTCGGTGTCGGCGTTGATGCGCCCGGTGTCTTCGGTCGGCAGGAACCCCATGGGGACGGCGGTAAAGAGCCAGACTGTGAGGAGGGTTATGCCGATGGTCGCGGCGATGGTGGTGCGGCGGTAGCGGAGGACCTGCCCGAGGGAGCGCTCATACAGCCGCAGCATCCCGTTGAAGAAGCCTTCCATCATCATGTAGAGCCGACCGTGTCCCCCTCCCTGGTGGGTCAGGAACCTGCTGCACAGCATCGGGGTGAGGGTCAGGGAAACGAAGCAGGAGACCAGGATGGCGGCGCCGATGGTGACGGCGAATTCGTGCAAAAGCCTCCCCAGGATTCCGCCCATGAAGAGGACCGGGATGAATACCGCCACCAGCGAGATGGTCATGGAGATGATGGTGAAGCCGACCTCCCTCGACCCCTTGAGGGCGGCCTCCATGGCGGAGTCCCCCTCTTCCATGTGCCGCACGATGTTCTCCAGCATGACGATGGCGTCGTCCACGACATAGCCGACCGCCAGGGTGAGAGCCATCATGGAGATGTTGTTCAGGGAGAAGCCCAGCAGACGCATGACGGTGAAGGTCCCGACGATGGACATCGGCACCGCCAGCGAAGGGATCACGGTCGCGGAGAGGTTGCGCAGGAAGAGGAAGATGACCATGACCACCAGGCCCACGGTCAGCACCAGGGTGAACTTCACGTCGCGCATCGATTCACGGATCTGGACCGAGCGGTCGAAGAGGACGTTCAACTCCACCGAGGCCGGGATCTGGCTGCGGAAGGCCGGCAGGAGCTTCTTGACCTCGTCGACCACCTCGATGGTGTTGGTCCCGGGTTGACGCTGCACGGTGAGGACGATGGCGCGGGTATTGTTGTACCAGCTGGCGGTCTTGGTATTCTCGACACTGTCCAGGACCCGCCCCAGTTCCTCGAGCCGCACGGGCGAGCCGTCCCGGTAGGCCGCCACCATCTGCCGGTAGGCCGCCGCCTTGAAGAGCTGCCCGTTGGCCTCGATGGTGAAGGACTGCTTGCTCCCGTCCAGCACCCCGGTCGGGAGATTCACGTTCGTCTGGTCGATGGCTGCCGCCACCTCGTCGATCCCTATCCGGCGGGAGGCCAGAGCCTTCGGATCGACCTGGGCCCGGACCGCGTATTTCTGCGATCCCCAGACATTGACCTGGGCCACGCCGGCGATGGTGGAGATGCGGCGGGCGATGAGGGTCTGCGCGTACTCGTCGACGCCGGAGAGGGGCAGGGACGGCGAACTGAGGGCCAGGTAGAGGACCGGCTGATCCGCCGGGTTGACCTTGCGGAAGGAGGGCGGGGTCGGCATGTTCTTGGGCAGGGACCTGGTGGCGAGCGAAATGGCCGCCTGCACGTCCTGCGCCGCCGCGTCGATGCTCCGGTCGAGGTTGAACTGCAGCGTGATCCTGGTGGTGCCGACGCCGTTGGTGGAGGTCATCGAGTCGACGCCGGCGATGGTGGAAAGCTGGTTCTCCAGGGGGGTGGCCACCGCCGAGGCCATGGTGTCCGGATTGGCGCCGGGGAGGCTGGCGTTCACCTGGATGGTGGGGAAATCGACGTTGGGCAGGTCGTTGACCGGCAACAGCCGGTACGAGACGACGCCGAACAGCAGTATGGCGATCATGACCAGCGAGGTCATGATCGGCCTGCGGATAAAGGGCTCCGCGATGTTCATCGCTTCCGGTCTCCCGCCGGTTTCTCCCTGGTCTGGACCGCGGCGCCGGGGGTGAGGCGGAGTTGCCCGTCCACCACCACCGTTTCCCCCGCGGCGAGCCCCCCCTCGACGACAGTCTCCTCGCCCGAGGAGACACCGGGCTTCACCTTCCTCATCTCGACCTTGCTGTCGGGCTTCACCACGTAGACGAATTCGCCGTCCTGGCTGGTCTGGATGGCGTGGGTCGGGACCACCACTGCGTTTTTCTTCGACCCCAGGGTCATGACTATATCGCTGTACTGCCCGGGCCAAAGCCTGCGGGACTTGTTGGCGAAGACCCCTTTGAGCTTGATGGTTCCCGTTCCGGCATTGACGGTGTTGTCGAGGAAGCTGATGGTGCCGTACTCGCCTTTCCCGGCCTCGTTGGGGATCACCGCCTCCACCTTGAGCTCCTTGGCAGCCATGGCGCGCTTGATCTCGGCGATCTTTCCTTCCGGAACGGAGAAGGTCACATAGATGGGGCTGACCTGGTTGATGGTGACGATGGCGAGGTCGTTGGCCTTGACCAGGTTCCCCTGCTGCAGCGAAACCGTGCCGGTCCGGCCGGAGATCGGCGAACGGATGGAACAGTACCCCAGCTGGATCTCGGCGTTTCTTATGGCGGCCCTGTCGGCTGCCAGGGTGGCGGCCAAAGATTCGGCATTGGAGGCCAGCGACTCGTACTGGTCCCGGGCGATGACTCCGTCCTTCAGGAGCCCCTGGTAGCGGACCGCCTGCTCGCGGGCGAACTTCGCCTGGGACTGGTCCTTGGCGAGGGCGGCCTGGCACTGGCTGAGGGTCGCCCGAAACGGCTCGGGGTCGACGCTCACGAGGAGCGCCCCCCTTTCGACGTCGCTTCCTTCCGCGAAATGGATCCTGGAGATCTGCCCGCTGACCTGGGACTTGATGGCGACCGAGCGGTAGGCCTCGACGTTGCCGATGGCCTTCAGCTGGACCGGCACATCCTTCCGGGCGGCCTGCGCCACCTTGACCGGTACTGCCGGTTTGGCCTTGGGGGGAAGCTTCTTCTCGGAGCACGAGGCGCAAACAAGGGTGAGGCAAATGATTGCTGCTGTAGTTGTCTTTTTGTCCATTGGCTGGGCTTTCTTTAGTGTAGTACTTCCTGGTCCCCGCCTATGTCGGCCGCCCGGCACAGGATGGATCAATACCAGGATCTGTATGAGGGGGGAAGGCGTCTGGATCAGGAAAGGGTCAAGGGGGGACAACTATAGCATATCTGCAAATAAATTAAAGGTAATAAGCCCTGCTTCACCGAAGAGGCATTCAAGAAAGCCGCAGTGACAGATTGACGGTATTCCGGACTGAGAGAGACGCCCCTTCTGCTAGGATGCGCGCTCGCAGTCGGTGGGCAGGGTGAAGTAAAAGGTACTACCGGCGCCCTCCCTGCTTTCGGCCCAGATCCTTCCGCCGAATTTCTCCACTATCTGCCGCGACAGGGCCAGCCCCAGCCCCGTGCCGCCATATTTCCTGGTGAGGGACGAGTCGATCTGGGTGAACTTGCCGAAGATCCTCTCCAATTGGCCGGCCGGAACGCCCACCCCGGTGTCGCGTACGGAGAAGAGGAGGAAACTTCCCCCCCCGGCCTCCGCGTCCAGGAAGGGCCTGACCGTCAGCTCGATGCTTCCCCTTTCCGTGAACTTGACGGCATTGCCCAAGAGATTAACCAGCACCTGGCGCAGGCGCCCCTCGTCTCCCTCCGCCTGCCGCACCGAATCCTCCACCGTCCAGGAGAGGTCGAGCCCCTTTTCGAGGGCGCTCAGGGAAACCACCTCCACCGCGCTTCTTACCGTTTCCGGCACGGAAAAGGACCTCTTCTCGAATTTCATCACGCCCGCCTCCAGACGCGAAAAATCGAGCACGTCAGCTATGATGCGCAGCAGGGACTCGGCCGAGCGCTTGGCCATCTCCAGGAGGCTCCTTTCTTCCTCCCCTATCTCGAGATCCAGCACCAGCCTGATCATCCCCAGGGCCCCGGCGAGGGGGGTCCTCATCTCGTGGCTCATGTTGGCCAGGAACTCGCTTTTGGCCAGGTTCCCGGCTTCGGCTGCCTCCTTGGCGGAGATCAGTTTTTCCTGCGCGTTCTTCAGCTGCTCGTTAGCCGACGAGAGATCGAGCGTGCGTTCCCTCACCGTCTTTTCCAGGTGATCCTGGTGACGCCTGAGCTCGGCCTCGGCCTCAAGCTTGGCCCCTATCTGCTCCAGCAGGCGTGCATTCAGGGCCTCGACGTCTTCCTTGGCTCGCCGCAGGCTCTCGATCATCTCGGCATTTTCGAACCGCAGCAGCAGGGAAGTCCTGTTCACGCGATAGTTGTGCAGGGATATCCTCCAGAGGAGCACGAGGTACAGGAGTGTCATCAGCGACATGGCGTGGTGGAAAGAGTCCGGAAGCAGGGCGAAGTGCAGCGCCAGCGGCACCAGCGCGGGGATGCTGAAGGCGGGATACCCCAGCTTCACCTTGGAGAAGGTAGAAGAAGCCCCTGCAGCCATGCCTCCCAGCACGAAAGCGAGGAAGACCTGGTGGGCAGGGGAGTAGACAAAGGGAACGAAACTGATACTCCCCCAGGCTACCCCGACGAAAAAGAGGGCAACGGTGAACCGCCTGCACCAGGACCGGGGATCGAGACGATCGGGATCGGCGCGGTTGAAGCAGGCCACCAAGGCCGCCCGCAGCGCAGTCACCGCCATGATCGCCACCAGCCAGAGTAAAAGGGTGGCGACAGGCATCACCTTCCTCATCACCACGAAGACGAGGGTCGAGTTCACCAAGGTGGCGATGAACCCCAGCGGCGCAAGTCCGTAGAGCTGCTTGACCTGCTCCTTCAGGATCTGCTGCTCTTGCGATACCTGATCGTGCATAAGCCGTGTCCTTGCCGGATCGGGTGCGGTGGGCTGTCAGGGAGGGGAGCGAGGATGAGGCGGGGCAAAGTCGTGGGGAGTGGGGAGCGAAGGGCGCCGTCAGGGTGGCGCGGCCATTGTGGTCAGCGGGGCATCCACGAGCTCTTGGAGTGCTTTGCCATGAGGGAAAGGAGCAGGTCGATGTCGATCGGCTTGGAGATGTAGTCGTCCATCCCGGACGAGAGGCATCTTTCCCGGTCGCTGTCGGCGGCGAAGGCCGTGACCGCAATGATCAGGGTGTGGCCGCCTCGTTCCCTCTCCTTTTCCCTGATAAGCTGCGTCGCCTTTAGCCCGTCCAGCAGCGGCATCTGCACATCCATCAAGATGCAGTCGAACTGATCCCGCTCCCAAGCCTTCAGCACGCCCAGGCCGTCTCCCACCACGGTGCAGTCGATCCCCTGACGCGACAGGATGGTGGCCATCAGGTGACGCATGGTCTGATCATCCTCAGCTACCATTATCTTCATGTTCGCCTCATGCTTGGCAGCCGGCAAAGCACCGACCTTGCGTCCATGATAACAGCCGGGGGCGATCGAAGTAAAGGGCGGCGCCAAGATGGCCTTTAGCCCCGGACCCTGCCTTAAAACTGCGGTTTCCCCCGGGCTCAAGAGGAGACAGGGGCCGGCTTGGGCAGGGAGGGCACGCAGGCCGGGTGGGGCCATAAAAAACGGGGCGAGAAGTTTCCCTCTCGCCCAGCTTTACATCCTGAATCGACCACACTCTTAATCGAACAGTTCCGACAACCAGGATTTCCGGTGTTGGCTGCCATGACCATATCGATGGTCATCGTGACTCTTCTCGTGGTGCTGGCGGTAGCCGGGCTGGTGGCCGGGCTGTTCCGGTTGGGGGGATGCTCCCGCCACGCTGTAGGAGCGCTCGATCAGCTTGTCGAGTTCACCCCTGTCGAGCCAGATTCCACGACACTGCGGGCAGTAATCTATCTCGACCCCCTGACGATCTGCAATAAGTAGTTGCACGCCGCTGCATACTGGACAATTCATAGCTTAATCCTCCTCTGTTCCATCCCGCTCGGCATCAACAGCACATGATGTACTGGCGCGATACCAGGAGGCGGGGATCCGGTTCGAAAGCTGCCACAGGGACTGGCCGTTGTGCCAGCCGCAGCAGATCCTGAGATGTGGGCATGATAGGGATCGGAATCAGGAAGAGGCTCGAGGAGGGATGAAGATCCGGTCGGCAAAAAGTGGCAGGACCAGATACGGCTCGGTGATGGCTACCTTCCTTGTGAGTAAGACATGGTCGGCGCCGAAAGTCACCGGTGACGGAAGGTGACTTCCACAACAGCAGGTAGTGTCACAGTCATCGGAATCATGGAAACCGCAGTCGGCCTCGCTGTCAAGCTCATAGGTTGAGGCATGAGAGTTTGAACTTCCTTCCACCACGTAGCAGGGATGTGCGAAGCAGACACCGGGGAGGAGAAGATACGCAAGGATCAAGAAAACAGCAGCCATTTTCATATCAAAAGCTCTCATGCTCTTTAGTGGTCCGAGTCAGCACAATATAGCACAAACATCGATAAAGAAAAGTTAACAATAAGAAACCTCCCCTATCCTGCCCGTGCAAAGAGACTCAACTCCCTGACGGCGCGACCATCTGAGAGAGTCATGTTCCAGCTTCCCCGCTTTCCTACATTGCCGCAGCCATAAAAAACGGGGCGAGAAGTTTCCCTCTCGCCCCGCGGATACAGCTTGAGTCAAGCCAGGCCTTACTTGAACAGCGCCTTCTGGTACTCCCTGTTCAGCCTTGCGATGAACTTGACGTTGATCCCTTTCGGGCAGGCGGCCTGGCACTCGTAGTGGTTCGAGCAGTTGCCGAAGCCGTTTTCCTGCATGGCCTCGGTCATGGCGCAGACGCGCTCGGCAGCCTCCGCCTTGCCCTGCGGAAGTTCGGCAAGCTGGGCGACCTTGGCGGATGTGTAGAGCATCGCGGAGCCGTTCGGGCAGGCGGCGACGCAGGCGCCGCAGCCGATGCACTCGGCGGCGTCCATGGCGTAGTCGGCGGCCGGTTTCGGGATCAGCACCGCGTTGCCGTCGGCAACACCACCGGTGTGGCAGGAGGTGTAACCACCGGCCTGCGTGATCCTCTCAAGACCCGTGCGGTCAACGACCAGGTCCTTGATGATCGGGAAGGCCTTGGCACGCCACGGCTCGATGTAGATGGTGTCGCCGTCCTTGAAGGACCTCATGTGCAGCTGGCAGACGGTGGTGCGCTCCTGCCCGCCGTGCGGCACGCCGTTGATGACCTGCGAGCACATGCCACAGATACCTTCGCGGCAGTCGTGGTCGAATACGATCGGCTCCTTGCCGGTCTTGATGAGCTGCTCGTTGACTTCGTCGAGCATCTCCAGGAAGGACTGGTCCGGGCTTACGTTCTTGGCCTCGTACTGCTCGAGCTTGCCCGGCTCATTGGGCCCCTTTTGGCGCCATACGTGTAGGATAAGGTTCATATCATGGCTCATTATTTATAGCTCCTTACCGCCAGATGGACGTTTTCGAACGTCAACGGCTCCTTGTGCAGTTCCGGCTCCTTACCGACCCCCTTGAACTCCCAGGCACCTACGTAGCAGTAGTTCTCGTCGTCGCGCTTGGCTTCGCCGTCCGGCATCTGGTGCTCGACGCGGAAGTGACCGCCGCAGGACTCGTTCCTGTGGAGTGCGTCTTTGGCCATCAGCTCGCCGAACTCGAGGAAGTCCGCCACGCGGCCGGCGTTCTCCAGCTGCTGGTTGAGCTCCGCGCCGCTGCCGGTGACCTTGACGTTCTTCCAGAACTCCTCGCGCAGGACAGGGATCTTCTTGATCGCGTCCTTGAGGCTCTCTTCGCTCCTGGCCATGCCGACGTTTTCCCACATGATCTTGCCCAGCTCGCGGTGGAACTCGGAGACGGTCTTCTTGCCGTTGATGCCGAGGAACTTCTTGTTGAGGTTGTTGACGTCCTCCACCGACTTCTTGCACTCGGGGTGGTCGGGCTTGACTGCGCCCGGCTTGGTCTTGGCCAGGTAGTTGGCGATGGTGTAGGGGATGACGAAGTAGCCGTCGGCCAGACCCTGCATGAGGGCGGAGGCACCGAGGCGGTTCGCGCCGTGCACCGAGAAGTTCGCCTCGCCCAGGACGAAGAGGCCCGGGATGTTGCTCTCGCAGTTGTAGTCGACCCCGAGGCCGCCCATCGAGTAGTGCGGCGCCGGGTAGATGCGCATCGGGACCTTGTGGGCGTTCTCGTCGGTGATCTTCTCGTACATCTCGAAGAGGTTACCGTAGCGCTCGCGGATGGTGTTCTCGCTCAGGCGATTGATGGAGTCGGCGAAGTCGAGGTAGACACCGCGACCGCCCGGTCCGACGCCGCGGCCGTCGTCGCACTGCTCCTTGGCGGCACGCGAAGCGATGTCGCGCGGAGCCAGGTTGCCGAAGGAGGGGTACTTGCGCTCAAGGTAGTAGTCGCGCTCGGCGTCCGGGATGTCGCCCGGGGCACGGTTGTCGCCCTTATTCTTGGGGGCCCAGCAGCGGCCGTCGTTCCTGAGGGATTCGGACATGAGCGTCAGCTTGGACTGGTGCTCGCCGGTCTGCGGGATGCAGGTCGGGTGGATCTGGGTGTAGCAGGGGTTGGCGAAGAAGGCCCCTTTCTTGTGCGCGCGCCAGGAAGCGGTGACCGAGCATCCCATGGCGTTGGTGGAGAGATAGAAGACGTTCACGTAGCCGCCGGTGGCGAGGACCACCGCGTCGGCGGTATGTGCCCTGACTTCGCCGGTGATCATGTCGCGCACCGTGATACCCTTGGCCTCGCCGTCGACCACGATCAGGTCGAGCATCTCGCAGCGGGGGTAGAGCTTCACCGAGCCGGCCTTCACCTGGCGGGAGAGCGCCGAGTAGGCGCCGAGCAAAAGCTGCTGACCCGTTTGCCCGCGGGCGTAGAAGGTACGGGAGACCTGGGCGCCGCCGAAGGAGCGGTTGTCCAGGTAGCCTGCGTAGTCGCGGGCGAAGGGAACGCCCTGGGCCACGCACTGGTCGATGATGTTGTTGGAGACCTGGGCCAGACGCCAGACGTCTGCCTCACGGGCGCGGAAGTCGCCACCCTTGATGGTGTCGTAGAAGAGGCGGTAGATGCTGTCGCCGTCGTTCGGGTAGTTCTTGGCTGCGTTGATGCCGCCCTGGGCTGCGATGGAGTGGGCGCGGCGTGCGCTGTCCTGGTAGCAGAAGGCGTCCACGTTGTAGCCCAGCTCGCCGAGGGTAGCTGCGCCGGCGCCGCCAGCCAGACCGGTGCCGACCATGATGATCCTGTATTTACGTTTGTTGGCAGGGTTGACCAGTTTCAGGTCGAAGCGGTGCCTGTCCCATGAAGTTTGTATCGGTCCTTTCGGACATTTTCCGTCGAGTATCACTTGAACCCCCTATTTCAGTACGCCA
>NZ_JBXKJL010000145.1:0-7640 GCF_056994735.1 Geomonas sp. | reverse complement strand
GATGTCAGCCGGGCGCCTGAGCTTGATGTGGAAATCTCCGGCAGCAAAGTCTACGAGGCGGCGCTGACCGACATAGCGCTGGGGGTCCAGTATCGGGTGAGGTCACAGAACCGCCTGGTCCCCTTCTTCGGAGCCGGTGCAGATTTCATCAAGGGGAGCATGAAGCAGCCGGTAACGGGGACCAAGTACAACCTCGACTGGACCGAAGGCGGGCACATAAACGGGGGCGTCGACTATTTCCTGACCAGGAGCATAGCGCTCAGCGCCGAGGCCCGCTTCGTCTTCGCCCTGGAAGGCGACATCAAGTCCGGGGGGACCAAGGTGGGAAAATACGACCCGATGAACTTCCAGGGGACCGTCGGCATCCGGCTGATGCTGCCCGAAAGTGCCTTCGAGTAATGAGGGCCTTCAACAGGACCTCAGGGATGGAAGTGGCCGGGAACCTTTCCGTGGCCAATACAGTCATATCAAGGGCCAAGGGTCTGCTGGGGAGGCGGGCCCTTCCTTCTGGAGAAGGATTGCTTATCACCCCGTGCAAGGGGGTTCACACTTTCTTCATGAAGTTCCCGATCGACGTGGTCTTCCTGGACCGCAAAGGCCGCGTCATCTACGCCATTGCCAATCTCCAGCCACACCGGGTCACCAGGGTGCTCTTTTCCTGCGACAGAGTCATTGAAGTCCCCGCCGGCACCCTCGATGCCTCGGGGACCGTGGTCGGCCACGAAGTCGTCATCGATTAACGCTGCGCCGACATGTCATTTTCATTTACCAGCGCCACGCGCCACCCGGACCGGACCATGCCCAGACGCCCCCTAAGATTCAATTTCATCCCCTCTGTCGCGGACCTCTTCTTCATCACCATCTTCCTGCTGCTGTTTTTCAACCAAAAGACGCGACTGCTGGGTGACGGCGACACCGGGTACCACATCCGCGCCGGCGACTACATCATTCAAACAGCCTCCATCCCCAAGTTCGATATCTTCTCGTTCCACAATCCGCCCATCCCCTGGACCGCCCACGAATGGCTCTCCGAAGTCATCATGTCCCTGGTCCACAGGGAGGCCGGGCTGACCGGGATCGTCGCCTTCTTCTCCTTTCTCCTGGCGCTTTCCATCTACCTGTTGTTCAAGATCCTGAGGAGTTATCAGGCCGACATGGTCCTCTGCGTGCTGATAACGAGCCTGGTATTGTGGTCCTCGCAGATCCACTGGCTGGCGAGGCCGCACGTCTTTTCCTTCCTGCTGATGATGGCGTTCCAGTATCTCCTGGAGTCATACCAACGCAACGACAACGATCGGCTCTACCTCCTGCCGCCGTTCATGCTCCTCTGGGTCAACCTGCACGGCGGCTTCCTGGGAGGCTTCATACTCCTGGGGGCCTACCTGATCGGCAACGCCGCCGGGGCCTTCTTCGGCGCCAATGAAACGCGGACCGAGCGGGCAAGGAAGGTGAGGCAACTTGCTCTCACCACTGCCGCCTGCCTTGCCGTGACCATTCTCAACCCCCAGGGTTACCACATACTCCTCTTCCCCTTCAGGCTGATCTCCGACAGCTTCATCATGGATCACGTCTCCGAATTCCTGTCGCCCAACTTCCACGAACGCATGCCCTTCAAGTACCTGTTGCTGCTACTGGTCGGCATCCTGGCGGTTTCGCGAAGGACCATCGAGGCGACGGAACTGGTGCTGGTGCTGATATTCACCAACATGGCGCTCTATTCGGCGCGCTACATCCCGCTCTTCGCGCTGGTCACCGCACCCATCCTGACCCGCAAGGCTGATGAGGTCCGGGATGTCCTGGGGGGGAGAGCGGCGGGATTTCTCAGCAAGCGCTCCGAAAACATAGCCAGGATCGATGCCCGCTCTGCGGGCTTCGTGTGGCCTGCGCTTACGGTGCTGATAGTGCTGGGTGCGATCTTCTCCGGGAAGATGACTCACAACTTCGATCCGAAGATCAAGGCGGTGGCGGCGTCCGAGTTCCTGATGAAGGAGAGGATCAGCGGGAACATGTTCAACAACGACGAGTTCGGGGACTATCTCATCTATCGCGGCTACCCCGCGTACAAGGTCTTCTTTGATGGCAGGTCCGACATGTACGGCAGCGACAGGATGAAAGAGTATTACAAGATCTCCCACTTCGAGCCGGGGTGGGACCGCGTCCTGGAAAAGTACGGCATCACCTGGGTTTTCTTTGACTCCGACTCGGGACTTTCCCGATACCTGGCGAGGGATAACGCGTGGGTGCTGATCTACTCCGACCGGGTCGCCAACATCTTCGTCAGGAACCTGCCGCAATATAAACACCTGATCGAGAAATACCGGGGAGTGACACAGGCTCTTCCTGAAATCGACGATACACTAGGTACTGCAAGGAGAAGCTGATCCCCCTGCCCCTTCGCCAAAGCGGATAGCTTGGCGCAGCTAACGGTGACTGTCATGAGGACATGGCCCAACATCAATAGTAACAGTCACGAGGCAGCGCCGGCACTCTGCGCTTCGTTGTTACTCCACGCCCTCCTCATCGTAATCCTGAGCACGACCTCTACTTTCTACTTTCTTATGGGAAAGGAGCGCAGGTTCGATCTCTTCTGGCTCTCGACTGAGGGCACGCAGCTGTCATCCCCCCTGCTGCAAGATGAGGCGGCCGAGGGAGAGCCCCAGGAAACAGTGCAGCCGCCGTCAGGTCGGGAAAGACCTCAACCACTGGCAAGGCAGGATCTGCCGGTCCTGAACCCGCCGGAGGAAGACGATGCTGGCGATGGTTCCCCGCCGGAGGCCGATACACTCCCGTCCCATGAAACAGCCGAAGAAGAGCCCGAGGGCGCACTGGCGATGTCCATCCCGGCACCAACAAGACAACCGGCACCCGCCGCCGCACCGATCAGACACGACCCCGCTTTCCAACCCGCCGCACCGGTGAGGCACGACCCCGCCTTGGCACAACGTGATCTTCCGGTGGAGGAGGGGAAAGCCAAGGATCCGGTACCGCGGGTGCAAAGTGCCCGGTTCGAGCCCGCTCCGCCGCCCCAACCGGTTACGGCGAAGCCCGCACCAAATCCGGTCCAGCAGCCTCGGCAAGTGGCGGCAAAACCGGCACCCAAGCCGGTTCAGCAGCAGAAACGTCCTCTTCTGGCGGCAGCGAAAAAGGAGCCGGTCTCCCCGGGACTGAAGAAAAAATCGCAGAGCGCCGCATTGATACCGGCGACAGCGCCGAAGCCGCTGCCGACTGTGCCGAAACCCGGCAAGGAGATTCCCTACCGTCAAGCCGGCACGGCACCTCCTGCTTCTTTAGCCGCTTCCGCCTCCGTCACCGGTGCCGGCAGTCATCCAGGCGGGGGAAGACCGCCTGCCACCCGAGCCGCAGAAAACAAAGCCCCTTCCACCGTCGCTAAAGCCATCGCCGCGCCACCGGTGACTGCCGCGGCCAGTGAAGATGCCAGCAGCAAACATTCGGAGAAGCCGCACGAGCCACGAGGGATGGTGATCCCCTCGGTACGCGGCGACCTGAAGATGGTGGTCAGCGGCGACAGCGGCATCAAACTCTACGTCCTCTTCAGGGAGTATCCTAAGTCTCGCCGCAAGACGGTTCAGACCAGGGCCGAAACCCGCCGGGAACAGAAGATAACTCCTGTGGTCATCAGGACCGGGGAAGGGACCAGGGAGGTCGTCATAGAAACGGCCGGGGAAGGGATCTACATCTTCAGCGCCGAAGGGGACAGAGGAGAGGCCGCCAAGGCAAAATTCACCCTGAAGATCTTCGAGAACGCCCCCAGGGAAAAGGTCGCGGCCATCGGCTCACGATCGGTTACCGGGAAGTCCACCCTCGCCAAGGTGCTGATGCCGGAGGCCATCCTCTGGGACGACGATTCGGCCTTTACCGGGAGTCTGGAGGATTCGGACAGTACCACCAAGTTCAATCCCCAGACCGGGGTGTACTGGAAGGAGTACAACGACTGACTGCCGCAGCCAATGGCGCAAGGGAGGTCCTATGCTTCCGGAAATTACCATTGTCATCGCAGCCTATAATGAAGAAAAGCGCCTCCCTGACACCCTCCAGCGGATTAATGCCTACCTTTCGACAACCGGACAGAAAGCGGAGATCGTCGTGGTCGATGACGGCAGCACCGACCAGACGGCGGAGCTGGTTTTGGCACTGGCTGAGGAGATGCCGGGTCTGCGGCTGATCAGCTATCCGGTAAACCGGGGCAAAGGCTATGCCCTGCGCACCGGCGTATTCTCCTCGCGCGGTCGACTGGTCCTCGTTACCGATGCCGACCTCTCCACCCCCATCGAGGAATTGGAGACCCTTCACCGGCACCTCACTCAATGGCACGACATCGCCATCGGCTCCCGCGGGCTCCCCTCCAGCGACATCATCGAGGCCCAGCCTGCGTGGCGCAGGGGCATGAGCCGGCTCTTCAACAGGCTGGTCAGGACCCTGGTCATCGACCAATTCACCGACACCCAGTGCGGCTTCAAGCTTTTCGGGGGTGAGGCCGCCAGGGATCTCTTCGCCAGGGCCCGGATCGACCGCTTCGCCTACGACGTTGAAATCCTGGCACTGGCCAAGGCCGGCGGGTACCGGGTGGTGGAAGTCCCTGTGAAGTGGAAGAATTCCGCAGCCTCGAAGGTACGGCCGGTGCTCGATTCCGCGCAGATGCTGGCGGACCTGATCAGGATCAGGGTCAGTACGGTGTTCCATAAAGAGAGTCCCGTTGCCACGGAAACCCTGGACCCCGAAGGCTGAGATCAAAGGTGGCTGCTGGCCAGTCCCGGTGCCGGCCGCAGCTACCTCACCCATGCCTCGCTACATCCCCGTCAATAAGACCACGCAACATCCCCGTCAATAAGTCCACGCCGCCCATGGCCCCCTCCTACGCCACTCATTGTGCGCTCTTTCCGCCGCGCATGGCGCCTCTCCTTTTATCAACTCCGGCGGACCCAGCCACTCGTTAAAGAGCCCGAAGCCACTTTGTCATTAAAGTTGTAAACGAAAACGCCGAACTGAATAGGGTTCGACTTTCTTGACCTCAACCGAGGCTCTCGTAGCCTCACCCAGGCCTTGCCTGACCGATAAGGAGGGTTCATGTCCGGAAACTGCCACATGGTGCTTGATGGTGACTGGTCCAAAGACAACGCTGCCGATCTCTTGAAACTTCTAACCGGCAGACTTGGGGGTGTCCTCCAAGCCGAGCCGCGCCCTCAGACGGCAGAGATCGATTTCGCCGGAATCGGCGCATTCGACGCCTGCGGCTGCCAATTGCTGGCCGTGTTCCTGGAGCACCTCCGACGCCACGGTATAACTCCCGCGCCCTGCAACATCCCCGAAGAACTCTCGGGAAAAATTTCCCTGCTCGGCTTTTCGCACGTCTTCCGCACCGCAGAACAGGCTGACCTGGAGGCTGCATGACCGGTACCGCTGAGAACGCCATCGATCTCACCCGCTTCAACCAGGTCTTTTTCGAGGAATGCGCCGAACACCTGGCAGAGATGGAACAGATCCTGGTCTCACTTGGCGACGGAGAGCCGGACCAGGAGCAGTTGAACGCCATCTTCAGGGCAGCCCATTCCATAAAAGGGGGAGCCGGGATCTTCGGCTTCGACGACATGACGGTCGTGACCCACGTCATGGAATCCCTGCTGGACCGGCTGAGAAACCACGAGATCACCTTCGCCCAGTCGATGGTCGACCTCCTGCTGGAAGGATGCGACGTCATCTCCATGCAGCTCGCCGGGCACCACGACGGCAAGAAAGTGGATGAGGAGGCGATCGACCAGATCAGGCGCAAGCTGCAGCAGGTGGTCGACGGCACCGGTTGCGCGTCCCAGGCACCGGCCAGGGCCGGGCAGCCGCCCCGGCAGGAAGAAAGAGGGACGCCTCGCCTTTCCAGCTATGAGATCGTCTTCTCCCCCCAGCGCGACATCTTCACCAGGGGCGTGAGGGTCGAGAGCGTGATCGCCGAACTGGCAGAGCTGGCGCAGCCGGGCCAGTTCGCCTCGCGCGCCGTCCTGCAGGAGCTCCCCGAATTCAGCGACTTCGACGCCGAGAGCTGCATCACCCGCTGGCACTTCACCCTGACCAGCGAGGCGACCCGCGACGATTTCATCGAAGTCTTCATGTTCTCGGCAGATGAAGAGGACCTCTCGATAACGGAGTTCCCCGCCCCTCCCACCCCGGAGCCGGAGCCCGCGGCCGCTTCCTTCGCCGAGGAAGGCGTGGCCGAAGGTGCCGCCGCCAGGAGGGAGGAGCCCGCCAACGGAAATGCGGGACGACGCGGCGCAGAGGGAGACAGCTCGATCCGGGTCAACGTGGCCAAGGTCGACCAGCTGATAAACCAGGTGGGCGAGCTGGTGATCACCCAGGCCATGCTGACCCAGCTGGCCGGCGCGCTCGATCCGGTGCTGTACGATTCGCTGCAGAAGTGCGTGGCCCAGCTGGAGAGGAACACCCGCGACCTGCAGGGGAGCGTGATGTCGATCCGGCTGGTCCCGATCGGTCTCGTATTCAACCGCTTCCCGCGGATGGTCCGGGAGATCGCCGCGAAGCTCGGGAAGAGCGTGGAACTGAAGACCACCGGCACCAGCACCGAACTCGACAAGAACCTGATCGAAAAGATCGCCGACCCGCTCTCCCACCTGGTCCGCAACTCCCTGGACCACGGCCTGGAGGCGGCGGAGGCCCGCATCGCCAACGGGAAGAATCCGACCGGCACCCTGGAGCTTTGCGCCTCCCAGGTGGGGGGAAGAATCATCATCGAGGTGAGCGACGACGGCGCCGGCCTCGACCGCGGCAGGATCCTGGCCAAGGCAGCCGAGCGCGGGATCCCCTGCAGCGAAGCCATGAGCGACGAGGAGGTCTGGCAGCTGATCTTCATGCCCGGCTTCTCCACGGCGGAGTCGGTCACCGACATCTCGGGGCGCGGGGTCGGCATGGACGTGGTACTGAAGAACGTGCAGGGGATCGGGGGGCGGGTCCAGATCGCCTCGCAGCCCGGCCAGGGGACCCGCGTCACCATCAGCCTCCCCCTGACCCTGGCCATAGTCGAGGGGCTCACCGTGGCGGCCGGGAGCGAAAAGTTCATCATCCCACTAAACGCCATCGTCGAGTCGCTCCAGCCCAAGCCGGAGCAGCTGAAGAGCGTTCAGGGGAGGGAAGTGGTCCAGGTCCGCGGCGAGTACCTCTCCATCCTCAGGCTGCACCGGCTCTTCAACCTGGAGGGGGCGCAGGAGGCACCCGAGCGCGCCATCCTGGTGCTGGTGACGGTGGAGGGGGAACGGGTCGCCATCCTGGTGGACGCCCTTCTGGACGAGCAGCAGGTGGTGGTGAAGAGCATGGAAACCAACTTCCGCAAGGTCGAGGGGAGCGCCGGGGCCACCATCCTCGGAGACGGGCGCGTGGCGCTGATCCTGGACGTGACGGAACTCCAGTTGATGCACAAGAGGACATACTAGGGGGCCACCAAGGCCCGCAAGGAGGCAGGACAAGATGCAGACAGCTGCAAGCAGGACGGATCATGGCGGCGGGCCCGCCGCGTCCGAGTACCTGACCTTCAGGCTCGCCACCGAGAGCTACGGGATCGAGATCCTGAAGGTGCAGGAGATAAGGGGTTACGACAGCGTGACCCGGATCGCCAACACCCC
>NZ_JBXKJL010000144.1:0-1015 GCF_056994735.1 Geomonas sp. | reverse complement strand
GCCAGCCAGATTGGCCTCCAAGCCATGGCCATCACCGATCACGGCCCCGCCCTTCCCGGTGGGCCGCACCGTTACCATTTCTGCGCGATGCGCTTCTTCCCCAGGACCATTGCCGGAGTCAGGATTTTCCGCGGAGTCGAGGCCAATGTCGTCGACGACAACGGGACGCTGGACCTGGAGCAGGCGCTGCTGGAGGAGCTCGACTTCGTGATGGCCGGGCTGCACGAGAACTGTGGCTACTGCGGCGGCGACATCAATCGAAACACCAGCACGCTCCTGAAGGTAATGGAGAACCCGCGCGTGAAGTGCATATCGCACCCGGGGAACCCGATTTTCCCGCTGCATTACGAGGAGGTTGCCAGGGCGGCGCTGGCCACCGGGACTGCCTTGGAGATCAACAACTCCTCCCTTGGGCTCAGCCGGAAAGGAAGCGACGAGAACTGCACGAAACTCGCCCGCCTGTGCGCGCAGGTCGGCACCCCCATCATGATCGGGAGCGACGCCCACATCTCCCAGTGTGTCGGCGTCTTCGACGACGCTCTGAAGCTCGTCGAGACTGCTGGGATCTCCGAAGAGCAGGTGATCAACGCCTCCTACCCAAGGCTCTTGTCCTTTCTCGGGATTCCAGAGTAAACCTGTCGACCGCCCTTTCCTTTCAATCCCCCTTCTCATGGAGGGAGGGGGCCGGGCTTGCGCGCCGAAGGGCGCTTCAGCCCGCAGGCACGGATTACCGGATGGTGCCCTCACCTCAACAGCTGACACCACGGTTCCGCAAGAGAAGCAAAGGCAAATCCCCCTGTCCCCCCTTTGACAAGGGGGGGGACGTGTGAGGTCTTTCCATCTCCAAGACAGACGGCACTCTAGACTCCCGGAAATTCGCCCGGAACTCGAATGAGCGGAACACTCGACCTAGGCCCAGTTCACCACCCGACCCGGATATATCTAAAAAAATGCAGGGGCGAATGATTATTCGCCCTTTTTTGTGCCTGAAAGAGAGATTGCCAGGACTGCGAGG
>NZ_JBXKJL010000143.1:0-1961 GCF_056994735.1 Geomonas sp. | reverse complement strand
TCAGCAGCTCGATGTTCAAGTACCTTTTGGTCGACCATGCGGTGCCGGCGATATGCCGCAGCCTGGCCGCGGCAAGATTGAGCGCGGACTGTCCATCCGGGAACGCGCCGACCACCCTCGTGCGCCGTCTGATCTCACGCAGGATGCGCTCAAGCGGATTGTTGGTGCGGATGCGACGCCAGTGCTCCTCTGGGAACGCGTAATAGGTCAGCGTCTCCTCGATCGCCGTTTCCACGAGCTCGGCGGCTCTGGTCAGGCGCAAGCCGCGCAACTTCTCGATCACTCGGATGGCCTTCTCGCGCGCCGCCACAATGTCCTCGCTGGCATGGATCGCCTTGAGCATGGCCGCGATCTCCCGCACCTTGGTCGAGGGCACGTGACTGAAGACGTTGCGGTACCAGTGCACGACGCAGCGCTGCCAGGCCGCCTCAGGGAAGAACTCGGCCGCGCTCTCGGCCAGCCCCAGGCAGGCGTCCGAGATGATCAGACGAACGCCGTTCAGGCCTCGCTCCCTAAGGTGCTTGAGAAAGCAACTCCAGCCCGCTTTGTCCTCCTTGGCACCCTCGCAGATGCCCAGAATCTCACGATAACCGTTGTCGTTGACGCCGATCGCGACCAGCAGCGAGACATTGCGCACCTCGCCGGCCCAGCTGCGCTTGAGCACGATCCCGTCGAGATAAACATACGGATGCTCGCCTTCGATCGGCCGATTGCGCCAAGCCTCGATCGTCCCGTAGATCTTCTTGTTCAGGTCCGACACGGTCGAGGGCGACACCCGCGTACCCCACAGCGCCTCGGTGATATCCTCGACCCGGCGCACCGAGACCCCGGCCAGATACATCTCGATCAGCGCCTCCTCGACCGAGCTCTCGCGCCGCCGATAGCGCTCGATGATCGCGGTCTCGAACGTCCGCTGGCGTAGCTTCGGCACCTTCAACCGCACCTCGCCAGCCTTGGTCTGCAGGTTGCGCTCGTAATGGCCGGCTCTGGTGTCGCGGCGGGCCTCACTGCGTTCATAGCGCTGCGCATTGCACAGCCGGTCCGCTTCGGCATCCAGAAGCGCATTCAACGTCTCCTCCACCGTGCCCCGGACTACCCGATCCAAGTGATTCTTGATCCGCTCGTCGTCGATCGAGATGACATTGCCCAGCGGACTCGGTGTATTCTCAGTCATGGCGGCTCCTTCTTGCTGTACTGGTTGCGTTTAGCCACCTCCAGTTCAGCCAGATTCGGGGCCGCCAGCCCTACCTAATTGTGCGAAAGAAACCGTACGTCATCCTTAACTCTGGGGTTCATCAAGCCCTAGCGTGCCAGTTATTCGCGATGTCTGCTTTGGGTCATAAGCAGACATTTGCAGTGCAATAGGCCATGTCCGCTTTACCCCCGACAACGACCGCGAAAGCGAATTTCCGCACATGGTCATGTCTGCTTTACTCCCGAAAGCGGACATGTGCAGTGCACTAGCTTATGTCCGCTATGGGCCAAAAGCGGACATTCAAGAGTTCGGCTCTCACCAAAAAGAAAACCCCGGGATATTACCCGGGGTTCTGTTCTGGCGGGGCGACTTCTAGAAACGATAGTTCAAACCGCCACGCACGACGTGAAAGGCGGTATCGTTGAAGCTGACCGTATATGTACTGAGTCCCTGCCCGGGATTGCCCGGTGCCACTGCCGTTTCGATGACGGAATTGCTCCCAAGATTCACAAATAGATACTCGGCCCTCACCGACCAATTATTGCCGAAGGCATATTCAAGCCCTCCACCAGCCGCCCAGCCCGTCGCAGTGAGGGTAGAACTACCTATAAAGCAAGTCCCGGGGTCACAGGTAAAACCGAGAGGCGCACCGAAACTAATTTCAGCATTGCTGTTGTTGATTAAGCTAACGGACTGCTCAACCCGTCCGTATGCGAAACCGCCTGTTCCATAAATCAACAGATTAGGGACAGGAACATAGCCGAGG
>NZ_JBXKJL010000142.1:0-2048 GCF_056994735.1 Geomonas sp. | reverse complement strand
GCCGAGGGGTTTGCCATCGCTTTCGAAGACCTGGTGCTGTTCTTCGCCAATCCCGAATTCCGCAGCGTCGCCCTCAGCGAACCCGTCAAATACCTTCCATCTTTCTTCTATAGGGATGCGGCACGACTGGTAAAGCAGCTGTCACCCCACGACCTGGTGGCGGCCAGCAAGGTCGGGATACGTCCGCAACTTGTCGATTGGGAGACGAAGCAGATGGTGATGGATTTCATGCTGGTGGCGGACGGGCCGACCCTCCACGTCCTCAATCCGATCTCCCCGGCCTTCACCTCGTCGATGGACCTGGCCCAAGGGATCGTCGCGGAGCACTTCAAATCAGGGAAGGGCTAGAACTGCGAAAGGTGACAAGGTTGAGGTGCCGATGATAGATATCTCCACGTCGGCCTTTACTGCAAATCCCCCCTGTCCCCCCCGGCCCCCCTTTTTCAAGGGGGGAGTTTAAGGGGAGGTCCCCTATAAATTCAGTCTGTTTCCAGCCCTTCGAATTTGCAATAACATCGAGCTGCCAATGAGTTGGCTTCGCAATGCCCAATCCCTGCTTCTATCTCCCTGGTAGAAAGATCTTTTTCAACTCGTGAATGTTATTTAACCTGATCCTTTTTGACATTGGAACCTAAGAACAATTATACTAATGAATATTGATCTTCCAATGCTATGCGAATGACAGGAGCCCGGAGATGGATCTCGGCATCGAGTCCTACAGGAAAATAATTGACCAAATACCTGACGGGCTCTACATCGTGGACACGTCCAGGAGGGTGGTCTACTGGAACCAGGCGGCACAACGGATCTCCGGGTTCACCATGGAGGAGGTCCTGGGCCACACCTGTGCCGACAATATCCTCTGCCACGTCGACGAGGCCGGCACTTCTCTTTGCTCCGGGGACTGTCCCTTCGCCCTGGCCTTGCAGGGGGGCGACCGTGAGACCGAGGTTTTCCTGCGCCACAAGGACGGGCACCGCGTCCCCGTTTCGGTGCGGGTCACCACGCTGGAGGATGCCCAGGGGAAGGTTGTCGCCGAGGTCATGATCTTCAATGACATCAGCAGCAAGACGGCGAACGAGCTGAGGCTGAAGGAGTTGGAGCACCTGGCGCTGCTGGACAGGCTCACCCGGCTGGCAAACCGTCTCTATCTTGAGAGGGAATTGGAGGCGCGCCTTGAGGAGAGGACCCGCTACGGCATTCCCTTCGGCGTGATGTTCATGGACATCGACGACTTCAAGCTGGTCAACGACGGGTATGGTCATGATACCGGTGACCGCGTCCTGCAGTTCGTGGCCAGAACCCTCAGCGCCAATTCGCGTCCCTTCGACCTGTACGGCAGGTGGGGCGGGGAAGAATTCGTAGGGATCGCGCGCAACGTCACCGCCGCCGACCTGAAGCAGATGGGACAGCGGCTGCGCAGGCTGGTTGAGAGATCCTTTCTGGTGGTCGCGGATAAGAGGCTGCAGGTCACCATCTCGATCGGGGCCACCCTTGCCACTGATCGCGACTCGCTGGGATCGCTGATCCAGCGGGCGGACGCCCTGATGTATCAGAGCAAGGCGGCCGGGAAGAACCGGCTGACGCTGGGCTAACGGGATAGGCTGGACTGGTCGCTGGTTGGTTGGAGATGGACGGAAGAGGGGACGGCCGAGAGGTTCGCCGTTAAAGAAAAAGGCACTTGGGCGGATGCGCCAAGTGCCTTTTTCTTCGTGATGGTGGAGCTGAACAGGATCGAACTGTCGACCTCTTGAATGCCATTCAAGCGCTCTCCCAACTGAGCTACAGCCCCATCAAAGGTGTCCACCGGAGATCCGGGGGGTTATGTGAAGAAGACGTTAAAAAAAGGCATTCGACGGTGGCGCCGAGTGCCTTGTAATTAATGATGGTGGAGCTGAACAGGATCGAACTGTCGACCTCTTGAATGCCATTCAAGCGCTCTCCCAACTGAGCTACAGCCCCATCAAAGGAGTCCTGTTTATAGCAAACCGGCAGATCGGTGTCAACCCTTTTTTCCCCATTAAAATTTCATTTTCATCCTTGACCTG
>NZ_JBXKJL010000141.1:0-8856 GCF_056994735.1 Geomonas sp. | reverse complement strand
GGCTTCGGAACTCGAGAAGCAGGGACTGAAATCGAGGGTTTCGTTGCGGCCTCACGTGCAGTAGTGAAGATAATGATTTTCCCGCCCAGAAAATAAAAAACCCCCTCCCGGGGGAGGGGGTCGGTTTTCAGTTGGTTACTTGTGAGATGACTTGCCGTGGGAGGATTTTCCCTGGGCTGTCTGGCCACCGCTCCTCTGCTGGCTCTGGCCTTGGCTTGAGCTCTTGGAGCTTGAGCTTTCAGATTCAAATGATTTCATCACGTCGGCCATGCTGCTGTACTCTTTTTCCGGCATTTTCCTGATTTCATCGATAACGACTTTCTCTGCATGGAGCTGCTGGGCTTGTTTTACCAGGTCCTGTTTATGGGCAGGAAAGTCTACTCCTTTCAGATGCTTTGACACGTTGGCCGGTGAAGCGCCAGTTCCACGTGTTGCCATACGCTCCTCCTTTTACAACTCTTACGGCTGTGCACTTCTATCTAAATTATATGATTTCAAAATAATTGCAGCAATTGAAAAGATTCTGCTGCCGGGTTGCTTGATACAATCCACCGCAATATATAAGCCTCTTCAATGAATCCACGCGATCACCAGACTCAATGTTACCTCTCCCATGAAACATCCATCTTTCACCACCCGACAGGACCATCTGGAGAATGCCCATCGCCGCTCCCGGGTCAGCCTTCGGTCTTAAGCCAGCACCTCAAGGTCTCGGCCACGCTCCAGGCCTGGGCGATGCACCCCCTGGCGGCGTAAGGCTGCTCGGCATCGCAGATCTCGCTGATGGTCCCCACGCACTGCTCGCTCAACTGGCCGATTACCCCCTGCAGGAACGCGCGGGCGGTCTTGACCTGGTCCGGGTACTGGCGCAGCCAGGCGTCCACGAAGGGCCCGATGAGCCACGGCCAGACGGTGCCCTGGTGGTAGGCCGCATCGCGGGCCCTGATGTCGCCGGTGTAGGTGGGCTTGTAGTCGGGATGTCCGGGGGCGAGGGTCCTGAGACCGACCGGCGTAAGGAGGCGGTCCCGCACCGTGTTGAGCACCTGGGGCCACTTGTCGGGCTCCAGCACCGGATAGTCGAGCGAGATCGAAAAGAGCTGGTTGGGGCGGCAGGCGAAGTCGTCCCCCTGCTCGCCATCGATCACGTCGTACAAGTGACTCCCTTCGGCGTACCAGAAGCGCCGGTTGAACGAGCGGAAGGTCTGATCCGCCAGCTGACCAAGCTGCTGCGCATAGCCCTCGTCCTCCTCTTCGGCTGACCATTTCTGGAGCAGTCTCAGCGCGTTATACCATAGCGCGTTGATCTCGACCGCCTTGCCGCGCCGCGGTGTCACCACCCAGTCGCCCACCTTGGCGTCCATCCAGGTCAGCTGGTAGCCGGGAGCGCCCTGCCTGAGGAGGCCGTCACCGGGGTCGACGCCTATCCCGAAGCTGGTGCCGGCCAGGTGCTTGTCGATGATCTGGCGCATCTGCGGCATGATCAGGCGCAGGGTTGCCCTGTCCCCCGTCACCTCCAGGTAGCGGTGCAGGGCATGGAAGAACCAGAGGCTCGCGTCGGCGGTGTGATAGAGCCCTTCGCTTTGCCCCTCGGGGAAGAGGTTGGGGATCAGGCCGTTCTTCACGTAGTGGGCGAAGGTCCGCAGGATCCAGCCGGCCTCGTGGTGGCGGCCGGTGGAGAGGGTTAGACCCTCCAGGGAGATCATGGTGTCGCGCCCCCAGTCGGTGAACCAGTGGTATCCCGCTATCACCGTGCAGACCTCGTCACCCATGGCGTGGGCCCGCACCGCGTCTTCGTGCCTCCCCGCGGGAGAGATGATGAACTGGTCAGCGGCCAGGACCAGTTCGGCGGGGGGGCCGGTCCTGGCAGGGGGGGCGGCCGTGGCCTTCAGGAGCCGGCGTCGCTCCCTCTCCATGTCCCGCGCGGCTACCGGTTCCAGCGCGCGGATGGTCTCCCAGGTTTCCGTGGAAGCGGTCAGCGCCGCCTCCTGCTCAGTCGTCAGATCGACGGCGAAATAGCCGGGGCTCCAGAGGGAGCCTACCGACTCGTAGCCGCGGGAGTCCTCGAGAGCATAGAAGACGTTGCTGGTCTTCTTCTCCTCGAGGGTGAAGGTCCCCCTGGCGCCGTTTATCACGAATCTCACTTGCGGCGCGTGCGGACCGGTCGCGATCTGGTAGCGGTTCTCCACCGCCGAGAAGACGTAGGGATCCGTATCCTTGAGATCGACCGGGGAGTCGTGCGGGCGGAAATGGATGGACGGCTGCAGCTTCAACCGCACCTTCTGCTGGCCGGAGAGCAGGCGGTAGATGAGGTGTAGCGTGTTCTGCCGGTGCACCAGGACCAGCTGCTTCTCGATCACCGTCCCCCTGATGTCGTAGCGCCAGACCGGGAGCCCGTCCTCCAGGCGGAAGCCGACCAGGTACTCCATGCCGTGGAACTCCAGGGCGCCCCCCTCCTTCTGCAGCCCTCCGAAGAGGGTGAAGCTCCCGTCGGGAAAACGGATGACTTCGGTGACCCTGTTGAGCACCACCACCCGCCCCAGGGGGGCAGGGTAGGCGGCGATGAGGAGGCCGTGGTAGCGGCGGGTCACGGCGCCGCTGACCGTTCCCGAGGCGTACCCCCCGAGTCCGTTGGTGATCAGCCATTCCTGTTCCAGAAGCTGGCGGTTACGGACCTTCTCGTCGCCCGCCAGGGCAACTTCGCGCGTCACGGTTGTCATTGGGCATCCTCCGCCGGTACCGGCATAAGCACCACCGCGGCGTTACCCTGTACCAGCCAGTACTTCTCTGTTTCCAGCCGGGGGGTACCCGATCCGCCGTATTCGATCCGTTCGCTGCTCCAGAGAGTCTCCCACCGGTGGCCGTCGGGCGGCGCCAGCATCGGCTCCGGGGCGGGCGCCATGTGCATCTCGCGGCCGTAGTTGACCAGCACCAGCCGCTGCTGCTCCCCCAGGAAATAGCGCAGCAGGAAGCTGGTCGGTCCCAGCACCGCCCCCTCGATATGGCAGGCATGGGCCCTGCTGAAGACCGGATCCTCGCGGCGCAGCTTGAGGAGGTCGCGGTGCAGTGCATAAATCCTCGTGTGGAGGCCTCGCTCGGAGAGGTCGAGCCGGGACTGCTCGAAGGTCGACTGGTCGTAGGGTTTGTCGATGGTTTCGATGATTTTAGGGTTGTCGATGTTGGTGAACTGCCTGAGGTACTCTATGCGCCCCTGGTGGACGGCCTCTGAGATTTCGGAACTCAGGTCGGCGAAATACTGGAACGGTGACGAGGCCGAGAACTCCTGTCCCTGGAAAAGGAGCGGGGTCTGCGGGGCCAGGAGCAAGAGGGTGGTGATGGCCCTTAGCGCACCGGGGCCGGTCAGGTGGTGGATCCTGGTGCCCCAGGCGGAGTTGCCGACCTGGTCGTGGTTTTGGGTGTAATGGACGAAGCGGTTGGGGCTGATGCCGAGGGTAGGGCTGCCGCGCCGCTTCTCCTGCCAGAAGTAGCGCTGCCCCTGGTACAGATAGCCCCACTTCGCGCTGGATACCATTTCCTGGGGGGAGCCCAAGTACTCGGAATAGTAGGCGCCGTGGTACCCGGTCAGGGCAACGTAGGTGTTGTGGTGGAAATCGTCGTTCCAGACCGCGTCCATGCCGAAGCCACCCTGGTCGCTCGACATGAAGCAGCGTTTGTCCTGGGGCTCGTTTTCCGCGAACATGAGGACTCCCCGTCCGCCGGCCGCCTCTCTCGCCGCATCCGTGATGCTCCCGAGGATGTGGCGGGGTGAGTTGTCCGATATGGAGTGGGTCGAATCGAAGCGCAGGGCGTCGAGGTGGTACTCGTCGATCCAGTAGGCACCGTTGGAGATGAAGAACTCCCGCACCGGTCCGCTGGTCCTGGAGTCGAAGTTGATGGTCTTGCCCCACTCGCCTTCCTCCGGGCTGTAGTAGTCCGCCGAAAACTCGGCGAGATAGTTTCCCTCGGGACCGAAATGGTTGTAGACCACGTCCAGGATCACCCCCAGCCCGGTGGCGTGGGCCCGGTCCACGAAACGCCTAAGGTCGTCCGGTTCTCCATAGAGCCTGTAGGGGGCGAAGTGGTTGACGCCGTCATAGCCCCAGCCGAACCTGCCGGGGAAGTCGGCGATCGGCATCACCTCCACCAGGGTGACGCCGAGATCCCGCAGGGCGGGGAACTGCTCCATGGCGGCCTGCCAGGTCCCTTCCCTGGTGAAGGTGCCGATGTGGATCTCGTAGATGACCTGCCCCTCCAGTGTCACCCCATGCCAGGCGCGATCCTTCCATTGGAATTTCCTGGGATCGACCACCCGCGACGGTCCGTGCGGCCCATCCGGCTGAAAACGGGAGGCCGGGTCGGGGTAGCTGTCGCCGCCGTCCAGCCGGAAGCGGTAAAGGGACCCGGCCTTGGCACCCTGGCAGAATCCCGCGAAGTAGCCTCCCTTTTCCGCCTTCAGATCGACCGCCACCACCGGATGCCTTTCCCCTTCCCTGAGCAGCAGGACCTCCACCTTCTTGCAGTTCGCGGCCCAGACGCGGAAGTGAACCCCATCCGACAAGAGCTCGGCCCCTACAGGATATTTTCTCGGCGGCTTTGCCATGGGTACCTTGTCCTGGTTGGATTAATATGCACAAAAGTAACATACTTTCCTGAATTTAAAACCGGGCTAACAGCTGTCAATTCCTCATTTTTTCCAGAAAAGATTTGACACCCAAGGTGCCGCTGCTAGTATTGGTACCTGTTAATTTAAAATTTTTTCGAGGAGATTCATTAGATCGTAAAGTGGCAGACGGGGACAATGGTGAATGGTGAATGGTGAATGGTGAATGGTGAATGGTGAATGGTGAATGGTGCAGCGCTAACAACGGAAGGACGTAGTTATGGTCTTCTCTTCAGTAACACATGTTCAGAGGCAAACGGGGCTGGAACCGCTGCCGAGGCGGATATTGATGACGGCCGATCCTATCGGCGGGGTCTGGAGCTACGTTCTCGAGCTCTCCCACGGTCTCGCGGAATACGGGATTGAAGTCGCTCTGGCTACCATGGGACAGCCTCTTGCCGAGCAGCAACGGCGCGAGGTCGAGCAGGAGAAGAACGTCACGCTCTACGAGAGCGGCTTCCGCCTCGAGTGGATGGACGATCCCTGGGAAGACATAGCCCACAGCGGCGACTGGCTCCTCTCCCTCGAAGCGCAACTGCACCCGGACCTCGTGCACCTCAACGGCTATTGCCATGCTTCCCTTCCCTGGCAGTGTCCATGCCTGGTGGTGGCCCACTCCTGCATGGTCTCCTGGTGGGAGGCGGTCAAGAAGGAGGACCTTCCGGTGGGGCTTGAGCCTTACCGCAGCTGTGTGACCAAGGGGCTGGCGGCCGCGAATCTGGTAGTGGCGCCGACGGCAGCGATGCTGCAAAACATCGAGAAATTGTACACGCCGCTGCAAAAAGGGCGGGTGATCCACAACGCGCGCAGTCGCACGAGGTTCAGACCGGGAAGGAAGAAGGAATTCATCCTCTCCGTCGGCCGCATCTGGGATGAGGCGAAAAACATAGCAGCCCTGGGACGAACGGCCTACAAACTTCCCTGGCCGGTCTATGTCGCAGGGGAACAGAAGCATCCGGGAGGCGGGACCGCCGCTTTCGACGGCGTCAACCGGCTCGGATTCCTCGATCCCGATAGTCTGGCTCCCTGGTATTCCGCCGCCTCGATCTATGCCTTGCCTACCCGCTATGAGCCTTTTGGCCTGACCATCCTGGAGGCCGCTCTGTCAGGTTGTGCCCTGGTCCTGGGGGACATCCCGACCATGCGTGAGCTGTGGGACGATGTCGCCGTTTTCGTCGATCCGGAGGATGACGATGCCCTGGCCCGCGAGCTCCGTGCGCTGTGCGCCGACAGCTATCGGGTGGCCGATCTCGGGGAAAGGGCGCTGATGCGCAGCCGCAGCTTCAATCTGTCCAAGATGACCTCGGCCTACCTTGCCGCCTACCGTGAGCTCGATCCCGATATTTCCGGGCGGGAGGAAGTCACCGAAGAAGGGGATGGAGGAGAATGACGACGATTCGCATGATTGGAATGTGTTAAATGCTAATGATATGGAGGTCCTGCCATGAAGATTATCGTCTTTGGACTCTCAATTACCTCTTCCTGGGGTAACGGCCATGCAACGACCTACAGGGGACTGCTGCGGGAGATGGCGAACCGCGGCCACAGCGTCCTCTTCATGGAGCGGGACGCGCCCTGGTACGCGCAGAACAGGGACCTGCCGCAATCCGAGTTCTGCCGGACAGCGATTTACTCCTCGTTCGACGCGCTGCTCGCCGAGTACAACACCGAGATCGCCGAAGCCGACTGCGTCATCGTCGGGTCGCATGTGAAGGACGGCATCGAGGTGGGAGAATGGGTGACGCAGCATGCGTCCGGCATAACCGCCTTTTACGACATCGACACCCCGGTCACCCTCGCCGCCCTCAGGGAAGGGACCTGCAGCTATCTGTCGACCGAACTGATCCCCCGCTACCGCCTCTATCTCTCCTTCACCGGCGGCCCGATACTCGGCGAGATTGAGCAGCGGTACAAGTCGCCACAGGCCCGTCCCCTTTACTGTTCAGTGGACCCTGAGGTGCATTATCCCACGCCGCAGTCGCCGGAGTGGGATCTCGGCTATCTCGGCACCTACAGCAGTGACAGGCAACCGGGGCTGGAGCGCCTTCTGTGCAAGCCGGCATCGCTGTGGGACCAGGGACGGTTCGTGGTGGCGGGGCCGCGGTATCCGGCAGATATACGATGGCCTGAGAATACCTGCCGCATCGAGCACCTCCCGCCGCAAAGCCATCGCGGCTTCTACTGCTCGCAACGGTACACCCTGAACCTGACCAGGAAGGAGATGCAGCTTGCGGGCTATTCCCCGAGCGTACGCCTGTTCGAGGCAGCCGCCTGCGGGGTCCCGGTTATCAGCGATCAGTGGGCGGGACTGGAGGAATTCTTCATCCCCGGAAAAGAGATCATCGTGGCTTCCGGCACCGAGGATATTCTTCGTATTCTCAAGGACTTCCCCGAGGATGAGCGCAGGGCATTGGCGGAGCGGGCGAGGGAAAGGGCATTGCAGTCCCACTCCGCGGCCCGGCGCGCCGATGAACTGGAGAATTACCTGGCCGCGATCTGATGCGGGAGGTCGTGCGGGTATGGTTTTCCGGGAGGATTAGATGAAGATTCTAGTCTGCATAAAGCAGGTCCCTGACATGGAGTCCAGGTTCAGGGCCGACACCTCCGGCACCTGGTACTCGGAAACCGATCTTGCCTTCCGGATGAACGAATATGACGAGTATGCAGTCGAGCAGGCGGTCCGGCTCAAGGAGCAGCTCAATGACGAGCCTGAGCTGACGGTGATCTCCATTGGACCCGGGAGGGTGCTGGAGGCGGTGAAGAAGGCGTTGGCGATGGGATGCGACAGGGCTGTCCACGTCCAGGATGACTCGGTGCACCTCAAGGATCCCTGGCAGGTAGCTTCCATCCTGGCAGCCTACGCAAAGGACCAGCAGTTTGATCTCATCTTCACCGGACTGCAGTCCATTGATCGCGGATCCTGCCAGGTCGGCGTGACCCTCGCCGAGCTTTTGGGATACGCCTGCGCGACCACCATCGTCGGCTTTGAGTACGGAGACGGCGTCGTGACGGTGAAACGAGAGCTGGAGGGAGGGGTGAAAGGGGTCGTGCAGCTGAAGACCCCGGCACTGGTCACCTGCCAGCTCGGCCTGAATTCGCCTCGTTACCCGACCCTTCCCAATATCATGAAGGCCAAGAAGAAGGAGATCCTGACCGTGCCGGTGGCCGAGCTGCTCCGTGATCGATCCCGCACCGAAACAACCGGCTTCTACGCGCCGGCCAAGAAGGGGACCGGGATCGTACTGGAGGGTGATGTCGCAGAGCAGGTGGATAAGCTCCTGGCCTTACTGCGGGAAAAAACGGCGGTAGTACGTTAGTTCCAAGGGGCGCCAGGGGGCTCACATGAAAGCACTCCTCATCGGTGAAAGCAGGAATGGAAAGATCCTGGATTACAGCTACGAGCTCTTCGGTTTCGCCGCTCGTCTGGGAGCCGAAACCGCGATGCTGCTGGTAGGGCAGGAATCCGATCTTCCCTCCTACGGCGGTGCCGTGTATCTTGCCGATTCAGCGAAATACGGAGAATATAACCCCGACCTCCACAAACAGCTCGTGGTAGCGGCCGTGGAGCGGGAAAAGCCCGATTACGTGGTCTTTTGTCACTCCTCCTACGGCTGGGACTTGGCGCCGCGGGTGGCCGTTGCCCTTCAGGCCGGACAGCTCTCGGAAGTCATCAATGTGGCGGAGGGGGCGTTCGAGCTGCCAAGCTGCAGCCAGAAGATGCGCAGGACTGCGAAGCCCGCCACCCCCATTGCCGTGCTGACCATCCAGGCAGGGGCCTTCCCCGCACAAATACCTGGTGGATCGCCACAATTGCAGCGGCTCGACGTCGAGGGGAGTTCGAACGTCGCCTTTGTCCGATACGAGGCGGCAGAGGCGAAGGGGATCGATCTTGCCAAAGCTGAGATAATTGTCAGTGCCGGGCGCGGCATAGGCAAGGCTGATAACGTGGCAGTCATCGACGCGCTGGCCAAGGCCTTGGGTGGCCAGCTGGGAGCCAGCCGTCCCGTCGTCGATAGTGGCTGGGTCGAGCACAGCCACCAGGTCGGCACAACCGGCCAGACCGTAAGCCCGCGGCTGTACATCGCCTGCGGCATCAGTGGCGCCATTCAGCACCTGGCCGGGATGAAGAAATCAGGGTTCATAGTCGCCATCAACAAGGACAAGGAGGCCCCGATAGGCGAGGTAGCCGACGTCCTCGT
>NZ_JBXKJL010000140.1:0-2277 GCF_056994735.1 Geomonas sp. | reverse complement strand
GCCCACGACATGCGCAATGAGATAGCACCCTGTAGCGGATACGCCCAGAGATGTGCCTCTTTGAAAGGGAAGAACGAATGTATTCCCGCTCAAGGAGGCAGACATGATCAGTATCGCTGATGGATCGGTCCATATCCAAACCTCTCCAGACTCGCAGTGTGCAACTCCATCCTGGTTGGGCGAAGTTGCTCTGGTGGCTTCCCACCTGCGGAACCAAGGCATCCTGACCAAGATAACTGAGCGCGTGCGCTTTGCCCGACGGCGGTTCGGACGCTACGACGTGCTGGATTTTCTGGCGGTGCTCTTCGGCTATGCGATCAGTGGCGAACGAACCTTGCAAGACTTCTCTGAGGTGGTGCAGCCATTTGCTTCGGCCTTCATGGCCTTGTTCGGACGAACGCGCTTACCCGCAGCCTCGACGCTCAGCCGCTTTTTAGCCGCCTTGCCCGCCGAGCCTGTCGAAGCCCTGCGCAGCCTCTTTCTGGAGGATCTGCTCGCCCGCCGTCTTTCCACCGAAGAGCAATCAGCTGGACTGTGGGATCGGCAGGGAAACCGCTGGCTCGTCTTTGATGTTGATGGGACGAGGGAAGCAGCCCGTCAACGGGCCTTGCCTCAGACGTCGAATCGGCCTGCTCCGCAGCGGCGCCTGCGTCCCCTCTGTGCGCCCGGCTACACCGGACGCAAACGTGGGGAGGTTGTTCGCACACGGACAACCGTCTTGCAAATGCATACCCATCAATGGGTGGCGAGTTTCGGTAACCCTGGCAACGGACAGTATCGCGAGGAACTGCGCCGGGCGAAAACCGCCATCCAGACGTACATCAAGGCCCACGGCTTTCCCGCCGAGCGAACGCTGCTGCGCCTCGATGGCCAATATGGCAATGGGGCGGTTGTCTGCGATCTGGACGATTTCTCGTATGTCACCCGTGGCAAAGACTACAGCCTCCTCGATCGTGCCGACATGCAGGCTCGCTTGCACTTGCCTGCTGATCAGCACCTCCTCAGTGCGGAAAGTGGGATCTGCCGCGCGCTCTATGACTGCCCAGACCAGCGTCTGGACGAGAGCGGATCGCTCGTTCGTGTCATTGTCGCCACCCATCCAGCCCCAACCAAGAAGAACAAGAAACGGCAGGTCGGGCTCATCCGAGACGGTGTAGTGTCTGAGCTCTTCTGGACCAATCTGCCCCAGAGCGCCTTCACCGCCTCCGATGTGGTGTCCCTCTACCTACATCGTGGCGCCTTTGCAACCGCCCTGGAAGACGAGGACATCGAGCAAGAGCCGGACCGCTGGTGTAGCCACTCAGCCTGGGGACAAGAAGCCTGGCAGATTGTGGCGCAGTGGACCTGGAACCTCCGCCTGGAGTTGGGGCACATCCTGGCACCTGAAGCAGTGCGCACCACCGAATTTGCGCCTGCCCTCCCAGAGCAGAACGAGCACGCCCCCACACCCCCAGTCTCACCTGCTCCCTCTGCCCCTGCCTCAGGGTATGCTCCACCCGCCATCGCCACCTCCTGGAAAGCTGGCCGCTTCACTGGAGCCGACTTTCCCCTTCACCCCGATGGCACCCTGCGCTGTCCAGCCGGCAACGCGTTGGTCCCCCATGAACGACGTCGAGAGCGTGATGGCAGTCTGCGGGTCGTCTATTCGGCCAGTATTCGCGATTGCCGCCCGTGTCCGTTACGTGAACGCTGTCAATGGAACGGCAGTGCAACGGCGAAACCACGCCAGGTCAGTGTCCTGCTCCATCCTCTGCCAGTGGGATCGGCTCCACTGCTCTGGCGAGACTGGAGTAGACAGCACCAGCGGCGGGCCTGTTTGCGCCTGCACCGGCAACGTCTGGAGATCCACATGGAGCCGACTCTCCCAAGAACTGGTGCTTGCTCCCCGCCGACGATCTCCCGGGCCCAGCGTGCGCATTCCCGCTTGTCATGGGACGAGCGGCTGGCCCGCAACGCCCGAGACGCCACGCATGAGCGGATCACTCTCACCCTCTTCGGGATTCCAGAACGCCTGGCGACCTTCCTCGGACTGGCCACCGCATAACACTCCTTCGTCTGCAAAGATCCATCCCCTTCCTCGGACAAGCCTGCTTCTCCGAGCGGTTTTTCCTGCTTGCTTTGCTTGATCGCCCTTCATCTCCACACTCCTTTTTCTCGTTTTCCCTTTCATCCTTCCATTTCTCTTCGCGCTGCCCTGCTTCACACCTTTGTTGAGCTAATGGACACCTCTGAGGACAGGCAGAAACGCTCTGGCAAACTCATTGCGCATGTCGTGGG